>JAAVYX010000148.1 GCA_022791355.1 Clostridiales bacterium
AATCAAACAATGATTTTCGTTCTTTCGTGTGCATATAATTACCTCCTAAAATACAATAAGCACCCGACTACACATCTTCAATGACCTAACGATGTGTAACGAATGCTTTCGCTTCTCTACCCGGTGGCAGACTATTATTTACTTGACATCAGCAAGTATAGCACAATAAAACAAAGAAGTCAATAATTTATCCAAAGTTCTACAATCAGACTTTTAGATAGAGTTTTAGATAGTATACCAGAAGCCTGATTGCAGATAAAGTTGTTTATACATTTTATTATTTCTGCCTATTCAAATCCGGGCGTTGTTTTTATAGATTAACTACGGCAATCTATAAAAAACGGCCGTTCCGGCCTGAGGCCTTTTCGACTTAAATCGTCTGCCCGCAAGAGAGGGCAGACGCGCAAGAATAACGGCGGCTGCTATTTTTGATAGGCTGGCAAAGGACATGCGCAACTATTTGCTTTTTCGCATATCTTAATAAAAACGCACGAATCGGGAAGGGAGAGGATGCTTTTGGCCTTTTCAAATTTGGAAATTTTGGCGCGAACCATCCAGTGCGAGGCGGGCGGAGAAGGGGAAATCGGTATGAAGGCGGTGGCCTGTGTGATTATGAACCGCGTGCAGGTCACTTATGGAGAATACGGGCGGCTGGAAAATACGATTCGTGCGGTGGTATATCAGGAAAGGCAGTTTACCTGCGTGATGGAGAGCATCAACGGCGTATATAATATGCAGAATATATACAATATGCGTCCCACCCAGCTTCATTATGATATCGCCAACTGGGCCATCGCGGGAAACCGCTTGACCAATCTGGGGTTTGCCCTGTGGTATTTTAATCCCTTTTCTCCCGAATGTCCGGAGTTTTTTCCTTCCAATGTGGGCCATTTTGTGATTCGTATAGGCGACCATTGCTTTTATAACCCCACTGCGGCCTATGCCAATACATAATATCGGCAGTCTGAGCCGTCTTCCTCTGTCCGGGACCATTCGACTGCAAGCGTCTGTCCGCATGGGCGGCGGATGCGCCAAAAAGCGCCGCCGCTATTGAGTAATCAGCTTATTATTACGGGAAAGGTAAGGTATGCGCAATGGATCAGAATTGTCAGAACTGTCAGTCAGGACGAATGACGCCCAACCGTTCCGCCGGCCGTCAAGGAATGGGAAACGCAAACCCGCCGGATTTTGTCACGCCGCCGCCCATTGATTTTGATACGGTGGAAATGCGCGGGTCTATGCAGAAAATCCTTTCGGACAATGTGGGCGAATTTGTTGTCATCGAGTTTTTAATCGGCACCGAACAGATCATGCGTAAGCAGGGAATCCTCTATTTTGTAGGCACAAGTTACGTTACCCTGTACGATGAGGAAGCCAACAACTTTATTGTATGCGATATTTTTTCCATTAAGTTTGTACATTTCTATTTCCCGGGCCAGCGTCCCAACCGGAACTACAATACCTTGCCCAGCGGTACCAACGTCAACGGCCGGCAGCGTTAAAACGGGAAGTCAACCTGTCTGCCGGCCCGGCGGCGAAAAAGCAGAGGCCGATTGCTTTGCAGCAATCGGCTTTTCTTTTTGGCTCAGACATCGCCTATATCTGCTTTTACCGGAGGCTGCGGCTCCTTCAGACCTGTCAAGAGAACCTGCATACATGGGTAGGGAATTTGTATGCCGGCCTGATCGAAGGCCTCCTTGACCTGCTGGCGCAGCTGGGAACAGCATAAAAAGCTGTCGTCCATGCAGTTGGTCCAAACGGTGGTCCGCAGATGGACGCCGCTGTCTCCCAGCTCCCGCACCAGCACCTGGGCCCGCCGGCCCGGGTAGCGGCTTTGGTCCACCAACGGATGGGACAGTACGGCTTGCTCTATAATGGCTTTGGCCCGCTCTATATTCGAGTCGTAGCTGATGGATAGATCCAAAAAGGACGCCACGTCGCTGCCGCCCATGTTGCTGTTTTCGATGACCGACGCGTTCATGACGCTGTTGGGCACCACGGCGATGGCGTTGTTGATCTTGCGCACCACTGTATGACGCAGGGTGATATCCTCCACCGTTCCGGTGATGCCCTGATCGGCCAATATAATGCGCTGGCCTACCTCAAAGGGCTTGAAGGCCGATATCATAATGCCGCAGATCACATTGTTGAGGGACTGTTGGGCCGCAAATCCCAATACGGTGAGCAGCAGGGAGGAGCTGGTGATGACGGTGGTGGCTAGGGCGTGGGTGGTGCTGAACTGGAGCAGCAACGCCACAAAGACGGCGATGGTCGCCATGACTTGACAGGCGCTTTTGAGGAATTTAATATGAATGTAATTTTTGCGCCGCAGGATGGCGCCGAAGACCGATTTGATGACCCGCATACCGAATATGTAGGCCGTTACAAGCACGGCCACGCCCAACAGCTGCGCCAGAAAGCTGTTGGCGGCAAAAAAGTCCCGCAGGTCGGTCAAAACCGATAGGCTGTGCATATCCGTCCGCCCTTTCATACGCGATTTGTTTACCATTAATCGACAAAGGGCAAATACGGGTTTGCGAGGGAGAACCCTGTTAGCGGCGTTGTCTTCGTTGCCGTCCTTAAGGACGGCTTTATCCGCCTTGCCTGCGATGGCTTGCCACCCGTAAAACGCAGTAGGACCCAGCGTATGATCCCTTGTCAATCAATGGTATGTATATGCCGGAAAAGGGAGGATTAGCCCTGCAAAAACGGATGGGCCGGACCATCCGGCAGCCCGCGTCCGCTTGCATAAACACGCCGTGTATTTTAAGCCGGCGGAGCGGATTCCTCGTGCGTATGGCCGCGTATCCCACTTCTATCGATACGATTTACGAAAGGCGGTAGGGGTGACGCCCCAGTGCTTTTTGAAAACGGCGTTGAAAAATTTCAGGTCGGCGTATCCCGCCAGCCCGGCTATCTCGCTGATTTTCTTATCCGTGTTGGCGATGAGCCGTCCGCTGTGCTCCATACGCTTTTGCTGCAAATAATTCACAAAGGTATATCCGGTCTCCTGCTTGAATTTCTGGGAAAGATAGGGAAGACTGAAATTCAATTCCTTGCAGATATCAGACAGGGTAATGGGATTCATATAATTTTTATCGACATAATCCTTTATGTAGCGCACACAGTCATAGTTTGTGACAGAAACGGTGTTTTTGCAGATTCTGCGCAGAGTGCGGATGATCATTTCGATGATATAACAGCGAATCAGCGCGACATAGCCGTTGTCCTGCTTCTCATATTCCTCTTGAATACGCCGGATGATCTTATAAATCGAACCGTCCGTATCAAAGAATAGCATATTTGTCGGCTTCTGATGCAAAAGGTTTGTATTGATTTGGATAAGATAATGGTTGATCAGCTGCTGAAAATCCTTGCAGTTTTTAAAGGACTGATCCAGCAGCTCGGCTTTAAAGAGTATATTGATCAACTGGAACGGCTGCTGATGGATTAGGTTATAACAATGCTCTTCATCGTAGTTTATAATAAAATAGTTTCCCTTTTTCACATGCATGCTTTTCCCGCCCAGAACATGAACGGCCTGCCCGTCCATAATGTAGGCCAATTCGAAAAAAGCATGCTGGTGCGGCGGAATATTACCCTGCATCAGAGAGACGACTTCTATAGCGTCCGCCTGCAAAAAACGTCGTTCTGGTTCAAAATACATATAAAAAACACCCCTATAATACGAAAACATACCAGTTGTTTTATTATATCATGCCGAATATAATAAAATCAACTGATAAAGAAATGTAAAAATAGATGGGGTTGGGAAGGGATACTATGTTTCAAAAGGCCAAATGGATTGCATGTGAAAAATATGAAACGCCGATTATCCAGCGTTGCTTTACGCTGCCGGATTTTACCGAGGCTGATCTGGATATCACCGGGCTTGGCTACTTTGAGGCCTATCTCAACGGCCGCAGGCTGACCGAGGATCTGTTTCTCCCGGCGCAAACCGACTATCACCGGCGGGACACCAGCCGGCTTAACTATCCGATTCTGGACAGGACCCATTACCGGATTCACTATCTGACCTTTCCCGTTACCCGCCTGCTGCACCCCGGCGAAAACACCCTGGAAATCATACTGGGCAACGGCTGGTACCGGCAAACCCGGCGCACCTGCGAGGGCGAGGCCAGCTATGGGGACAGTCTCAAGGCCCTGTATGAATTTCACGTGCAAACGCCGGCCGGCGACGTCTGTATTGGCTCCGACGGATCGGAGCTGTACGGCGAAACCGGCATTTTGGAGAGCAATCTGTATTACGGTGAAAAAATAGACGCCGGACATTTGGTCCGGTATAATCAAAGGGTTAAGGTAACGGATATACCGAATACCGTCCTGATTCCCCAGACCTGTCCGGGCGACCGGATCGTTTCGACCCTCCGGCCCAAGCTGGTCCGGCGGGAAGGGGATACCTGTATTTATGACAACGGGGTCAACGTCGCCGGTTTTGTGGAGGTGACCGCTCACTGTCCCGCCGGCGGGACGGTTACGGTTACATACAGCGAAAATCTAAACGACGACCGCTGCGACCTGGATTACCGCTCCACCGGCTGCGGCGGCCCCGACGGTCAGATGCAGCGGGACGTGTTTATAGGCGACGGCCGGGAGAATACCTTCTCGCCCAAGTTTGTATACCATTGCTTCCGGTATTTCAAAATTACAGGGGACTTTCAGTCGGCGGTCACCCGGGTGGTACATACCGACGTACCGGTTCTATCCTCCTTTACCTGCGACAATCCTACCCTGAACTGGCTGCATAAGGCCTTTCAGCGCACCCTGCTCAACAATCTCCACGGCTGCATCCCCTCCGACTGTCCCCACCGCGAGCGGCTGGGCTATACCGGGGACGGACAGCTGACGGCCGAGGCGGCCATGTACTGCTTTGACCTGTCCGGCGCATACCGCAAGTGGATATTGGATATTTTCGACGGGCAGGGAGAAAACGGGCATATTCAGCATACGGCTCCGCTGCAAGGAGGAGGCGGCGGCCCGGCCGGCTGGGGCGGCGCGGCGATTACGCTGCCCTTCGAATATTACAGATTTTATGGAGACAAGGCCTTCCTCCAGGCCCATTACCCCCATATGCTGCGATGGATTTCCTATATGCGTTCAAGAACCGAACAGGGCCTGATCGTACGGGAGGAGGAGGGCGGCTGGTGCCTAGGCGACTGGGGGACCCCTTCTTCTATCGAGATTCCGCCCGCCTATGTTAACACTCTGTATTTCGTTTATCTGCTGGAAAAAATGCGCCAAATCGCCGTCCTGTTAGGGCATACCGAGGATGCGGAGGCCCTGGAGCGGGACATGGCGGCCTATAAACAGGCCGCCCTCGACCGTTACCACGACCCCGCGTCGGGCGATTTCTGCGGCAACGTCCAGTTTGCCAATGTGTTCGCCCTGGCCGTCGGCCTTGGAGACGAGCGGACCTTTGCCCATGTCTGTCAGGCGATAGACGTGTGCGAAGACGTTTTGGATATCGGCATGATCGCCATGGACCTTCTGATTGCCCTGCTCTTCCAAAGCGACGAGCCGGACCGGGCCCTGCGCGCCATAGAGCTCCTGCTGGGGCCCATGATTGCCAACGATTCCACCACCGTTTGGGAATATCCCTACAGGGTGGATCGTTCCAACTGTCACCACATGTTCTGCGGTATGATCCGTTCGCTTTTCTCCGAGATGCTTGGCGTCCGGTTGCATTTGGACGGAAGGGTGGAGCGCCGTTCTCCAAAGCTTCCTGCCGCCGTACGCATGGTGCGGGCCAAAACTGTCCTGCGCGGTGAGGAAATCCGCGTAGATTATGAGAAAGACAGCCCCTGTTATTCTGACATGACGGCTGTGTAAAATATTTTGTTGACCTTCGGAGGGCCGGGTGGCGCCGCCAGGCAGCTCCGTGCAGAATAAGGATCTATACATGATGGAGGTCTAAAGACAATGCGTAAGCTTTTCAAACGAATCCTTTGCAGCATGCTCAGCGTGATGCTGGGCGTAGGCTGTATGCCGGCCGCCTTCCCGGCGGCCGCAGCCGATGAGACGATCACGGATCTGAAGGTAAACCAGTTGACAGAGCCCCTGGGCGTGGACGATACGCCCGTATTTTCCTGGGTCATCCATAGCGCAGGCTTTGGCGGCGCCCAGTCGGCCTATCAAATCTATGTTGCGACCGACGAGAAAAAAGCCGCCGCCGGACAGGGCGACGTTTGGGATTCGGGCAAGGTCCCCTCCGGCGCCAGCTACAATGTCTCTTACGCGGGCGCTCCCCTTTCCTCCAAAACCGATTACTATTGGACGGTAAAGGTCTGGGATGAAAAGGACGCGCTGCTGGGCGTGAGCTCTCCCGCCCATTTCCACACCGGTATTTATCATTCTGAGGAGTGGGAAGGGGATTGGATCGGCTATCCCCAGGCCCATACCGAGAAGATGACTCTGGACGGCGCCGAATGGCTGTGGGTCGGCGGACAGGACAGCGCCTCCGCCGGCGGCCACGCGGCCGGAACCCAGTTTTTCCGCAAGACCTTTACCTTAGAGAATGTGGACAAGGTCGCTTCCGCCCGGCTGGCCTGGACGGCCGACGACCAGAGCACGATGTACTTTAACGGCGTGGAGATCGGCTCCAGCCGGGCCTGGACCTCCGGCGGGATGTCGGACGTTACAGGGCTGCTTGTGGAGGGCGAGAACTGTATCGCCCTGCGCGCTACCAACACGGGAGACGGCTACGCCGGCGCCATCGCCCGGATGATCATCGATTATAAGTCCGCCTCGTCCGAAGCGCCCGCGGAGCCGGTCAACCTGGCGCAGGGCAAGACGGTCGCGGCCTCCTCGGCCGAGCACAACCCCGATTGGGGCTGGAACCTGGACTTTGTGGTGGACGGAAACCGGGAAAACCAAAACGGCAGCGAACGGGCCGGCTACTGTTCCAAAAACGATACCGATAAGGATCACAGCGAGTGGGTGTCGGTAGACCTGGGGGAGAAGACCCCGGTAAACCGGTTTGTATTCTATCCCTCCGCCAATCTGACCGACGGAAAGTGGATCTGCGCCGCGGTGCCCAAGAGCTATGAAATCCAGGTGTCCGACGACGGGACCCAGTGGGCCAAGGTGGCCGAGGGCGGCTTTGAAGCCCGTCCCGAAGCCGGCCCCCAAACCGTGGAATTTCAGACGGTCGAGGCCCGATATGTCCGCCTGTACGCTTCCAGCCTCCTGCAAAACGGGGACTACCGCCTGAAGCTTTCGGAGATCGAGGTGTACGGCGGCGCGAAGACCCAAGCCCCCGGCCAAAGGCTCGATATCGTATCGGATCAGACCTGGACCGGCTGTACCGAGGAGGTATCCGGCTGGAACCAGATCCAGTGCGATAAGGGGAACTGGGTAAAGCCCCAGCAGCACGTGCCCTACGGCGCGGATCCCTGGAAGACCAATCTGAGCATCAGCGACGTCAACGACGCCAACCGGGCCGCCGTCAGCCTCCGCCGGGAGTTTGAGGTGGGCAAGAAGGTTGCCTCGGCCTACGCCTATATCTGCGGCCTGGGCTTCTTCACCCTGACCGTAAACGGTCAGGCCGTCACCGATTCGGTCATGAACCCGGCCCCCACTCAATACGACATGACCTCGCTCTATTGCGTCTACGATATCTCCCGGCTGCTGGAGGAGGGCGCGAACGCCCTGGGCGTGGAGCTGGGCAACTCCTTCTATAATGAAACCGGCGGGGTCTGGAACTGGCCCAACGCCTACTGGCGGGATAATCCCAAGTGTCTGGTCAATGTGGAGCTTACCTACACCGACGGCTCCAAAGAGACCATTGCCTCCGGTACCGATTGGAAGGTCAGCCGGGAGGGTCCCATCACCTCCAACAGCCTCTATTACGGCGACGAATACGACGCTCGCAAGGCGCTGGTGGACGTGGGGGGCAAGGGTTTCGATCAGGCCGGCTACGACGACAGCGGCTGGGACGACGCCTTTGTCATGGCCGCCCCCGCCAACCGGAAGGGCGAAACCGCCGCTCTGAAATGGCAGCATGAAGAACCCAATATGCGTACAAAGACCTTTCAGCCCAGCCGTATCCAGCAGCTGGACGAGGATTCCTGGGCTGTCACCTGCCCGGTTATGACCACCGGCTGGGCCAAGCTGTCGGGTATCAACCTTCCTGCCGGCCAGGAGATTACGATCACCTATTCGGAAAAGCAGCATGCCGACGGTACGGTCATGAAGCTGGGCGGCGCGGACGGCGAGGGAGAGAACTGGTTTTCCGAGGCCAACATCTGTCAGGATCATTATATTTCCGACGGTTCGGCCAACGCCTCCTACGAGCCCCGGTACTCCTACAAGGGCTATCAGTACATCCAAATTGACGGCTGGACCGGCGACTTTACCGCCGATAATATCGAAATGTACCTGATCAACAACGCCATGGAGCAAACCGGCAGCTTTGAAACCTCCAGCGAGATGCTAAACGCCATGCAGGAGATGATGGTCAGAACGGTTCTGAACAACCAGCAGGGCCGCATCACCGACACTCCCGTATACGAGAAGAACGGCTGGACGGGCGACGCCAATATGATGCTGGACACCATCTATTATAACTTTGCCGCCGAAAACGTTATGGAAACCTTCCTCAATATGCTGGCGGACACTCAGAAGACCTTCGGCAACGTGGCCGATATCGTGCCCAGCGCCGATTCCTTCCATGACAATCATCCCACCTGGAACACCGTTTTCCCCTTCGGTATCACCAAAATGTGCCGGTATTACGGCAGCTACGCCTATGCCGAGGAAATGTATCCCGCCCTGCGCGCCTTTGCTCAAACCGATATTGGCGTTCTCCAAAGACAGGGCTGGCTCTGGCCGGGCGGAAGTTACGGCGACTGGTGCTCTCCCTCCAATCTCCATGACGGCGACGCGCCCATCAACGCCGGCGCCTCCGAGGGCTCCCGTATTACCGACAACGCCATGCTCTACGGTGCGCTGTCTGAAATCGCCGAGCTGACCCGGCTGCTGTACGACCGCGCCCGGGAAGCGAAGGACACCGAGCTGGCCCGGTCGTATAAGGCCGACCTGGACTTGTACAACGAGACCCTGCAAAAGATGTACGACGCTTATAACGCCCGGTTCTATGACGAATCCAAGGGCTGCTACGACACCGGCGACTGGAGTCCCTCCAACGACCGCACCCGTTACCGGCAGACCTCCCAGCTGGCCTCTCTGGCCTACGGCCTGGTTCCCGAGGATAAGGTGCAGGGAGTCGTGGACAGTCTGGCAAAAGACATCGTGGAGAAGGATTACCATCTGGATACCGGTATCGTGGGCACCAAGCTGATCCTGCCCATGCTGGACCAGTACGGCCACGAGGAGCTGGCCTTCCGCATCGCCACTCAGACCACCTATCCCTCCTGGGGCTTCTGGCTGTCCAAGGGCGCGACCTCCTGCTGGGAAAACTGGGAGACCACCACTCGTTCTCTCAACCACCACATGTTCGGTTCGGCCAGCGAATGGTTCTATTCGGGCTTGGCCGGTATCCAGAATGTGGAGAACGGTTACGAAACCTACACGATTGATCCCGCCTTTACCGGCAACCTGGATTACGTCAACTGCTCCATCGAAACCGTCCGGGGAACCCTTACCTCCAACTGGGCCTTGAACGACGACGGCACGACTACCATGGAGCTGACCGTTCCCTTCGGCTCTACCGCCGCGGCTTACCTGCCTACCGCCGACAAGGCGGGCGTGCGGGTAAACGGCCAGAGCCTGTCCGGGGCCCCTGGCGTAAAGCAGGTAACGACGGCCGACGGCCGCCTCTGTCTGACCCTTGGCTCCGGCAGCTATACCATCCAGCTGACCGATACCTACACCGATCTGTATACCCTGGCCCTGGCCGAGGGGATCAAGACGGCCGAGGGGCTGAACGCCAGTAAGTATCCCGCCGAGCTGCAAAAGGCTTTGCAGGACGCGCTGCAAAAGGCCCGGCGGCTGTCAGAGGGGGATAAACCCCAGGTCACCCAGAAGGCGGTCAACGCCGCCGAGCGGGAGCTGGCCGCCATTGTGACCACGGTGCAGGGGTCGGAGGCCCGGCAGGCGCTCTACGCCGCCCTTGCGGCATACGGCGATGTAAAGGATTTGTCCGGCTACGACAGCACCCTTGCCGCCGCTTATCAGTCGGCCGTGCTGACCGCCGAAAATCTGGCCCAGGACTACGCCGCCGCCGACTGGCAGCTGGAAGCCGCCGAAAACAATCTGGAGACGGTCTATCAGCTGATGGTGGTGGGCGAGGCCCAGAACCTGGCCCTGCACAAAACCTGTAAGGCCTCTTCTGCCGAAAACAATTCCTCCTGGGGCTGGAGCCTCTCCTTTGCCACCGACGGCGACCGGCAGAATGCCAACCACAATAACGAATACGCCGGCTATTCCTCCTCGGAGAATACCGGCCGGGACCACAGCGAGTGGATCTATGTGGATCTGGGCGCGCCCACCGATATAAACAAGGTGCGGTTCTATCCCTCCAGCGCCCTGGAAAATGGCAAATGGATGGGCTACGGCGCGCCAAAGTCCTTTGAAATCCAGGTGTCCGACGATGGGGAGAGCTGGACCAAGGCGGCCGAGGGCGGCTTTGACGCCGTGCCCGAATACGGCCCACAGAGTCTGGAGTTCGAAACGGTTGAGGCCCGGTACGTCCGCTTGTACGCTTCCAGCCTGTTTGCCAAGGGGAACGATTACCGGTTGCAGATTACCGAGCTGGAGGTTTTCCATGTCCCCACGCTTCCCGTCCAGCCGGAGGGCCTACTCTATCTGGCCGTAAGCGACGGCGCGCTGTCGCCCGTGTTTGACTATTTCGAAACCGATTACACCGCTAGGGTGAAGAAAAGCGTCAGCCGCATGACCCTTACGCCTTACGCCACCGAGGGTACGGCGATCACCGTAAACGGCAAGGCCTGCGCCAGCGGCGATGCAGCGTCCGTTCCCCTGGCGATGGGCGAAAACCGGATCACCCTTACGGCCGGCGGCGTAGCCTATACCTTGACCGTTACCCGCGAGGAGGGCGGAGACCAGCCGGATATCCTCCCCGGCGATCTGGACGGGAACGGTGAGGTTACCATACAGGATGTGATGGAGGCCTGTAAGGTGCTGGCCCGCCAGT
>JAAVYX010000149.1 GCA_022791355.1 Clostridiales bacterium
AGTAGGACTGGATAACCGGATGAAAGCCGGGTTCTAAAAGGGCTTTATCATACAAGCTGTGCGCCTGCAAGGGCGAAACGCCTCCTTTCAAATACGCCAAAAACGGCCCCCGCCGAAACCAAAGGCGGCGAAGCCGTCCCGATTCCAAACGGAGGCCGCTCTCTCCCGCGCGGTTTCCAAGCTTTTGCCCAGGGCCGTAAAGGTCTGGCGCGTATACTATGCGACGTTAACGCTTATGCGTTTAAGTCTTCCAAATGCCTGCCGGAGAACGAGCAGGAAAAAATCTTACGCCATGCGTATATGTTCTACATACATTTTTGCAGGGCCTTGACGGCCCATGCGAAAAGCTATGGCGAACAGTTCGGACGCGGCGCAGACCGCCGCATCGGGGAATTCAGCGAGGGTTCATGCGGACGACTTGTTTGCGTAAGGATTTCGCGTCCTGCGGGACGCAGGATCCTACCGTCTTTTAGAAAAGGCGGGCGGAAATTTTTGGTACAAAACTTTGGGGCGGCCGGCCGCTTCTCAAATGCCTAACCGTATTTGCTCAGCGCTTATGCTTTTACGCTTCTCAAATGCCTAACCGCATTTGCTCAGCGCTTATGCTTTTACGCTTCCCAAATACCTAGCGGCATTTGCTCAGCGCTTATGCTTTTACGCTTCCCAAATGCCTAGCGGCATTTGCTCAGCGCTTGATCCAAATCCGCGATGATGTCGTCGGCGTACTCGATGCCTACCGACAGACGGATCAGGTCGGGAGACACCCCGCAGTCGGCCAGCTGCTGGTCCGAGAGCTGGCGGTGGGTGGTGCTGGCCGGGTGGAGCACGCAGGTTCTGGCGTCGGCCACATGGATGACCATAGCGGCCAGCTTGACATGGGACATGAAAGCGGCCGCGGCGGCCCGCCCGCCCTTAACCCCGAAGGAAATAACCCCGCAGGTCCCGTCGGGCATGTACTTTTTGGCCAACGGGTAATACTTGTTATCCGGCAGCTCAGGGGAGCTGACCCAGGACACCATAGGATGGTTTTGCAGGAAGGCGGCCACCTTACGGGCGTTTTCCACATGCCGTTCCATACGCAGATGGAGGGTCTCCAGTCCCACGTTGAGCAAAAAGGCGTTCATGGGGCTCATCATAACCCCCATATCCCGCATGATCTGGGCCCGGGCCTTACAAATAAAGGCCGCCTTGCCGAACTTCTCGGTGTAAACGAGACCGTGATAGGATTCGTCGGGCTGGGTCATGCAGGGATGCTTGCCCGAGGCCGCCCAGTCGAATTTGCCTGAATCCACGATAACGCCGCCCAAGGACATGGCGTGTCCGTCCATATACTTGGAGGTGGAATGGATGACGATATCCGCCCCAAATTCGAAGGGCCGGCAGTTGACCGGCGTGGGGAAGGTATTGTCCACAAACAGGGGCAGGCCGTTTTCATGGGCCGCCTTGGCAAAGGTCTCGATATCCAGCACGTCCAGGGCGGGGTTGGAAAGGGTTTCGCCGAAAATCAGCTTGGTATTGGGCCGGATGGCGGCCCGCAGCTCCTCGGCCGTGGCGCTGGGGGAGACAAAGGTAGTGTCGATTCCCAGCTTGCGCAGGGTAACCTCCAACAGATTAAAGGTGCCCCCATAAATGGCGCTGGAGGACACCACATGGTCCCCCGTCTGGCAGATGGTCAGGATGGCGGCGGTGGAGGCCGCCTGTCCGGCCGAGGTCAGCATGGCGCCCACGCCGCCCTCCAGGGCCGCGATCTTCTCCTCCACGGCCGCTACCGTGGGATTGCTCAGCCGGGTGTAAAAATGCCCGGCGGCGTTAAAGTCGAAAAGATCGGCCATCATCTGGGGATCCTCGTATTTAAAGGTCGTGCTTTGGTAGATGGGCAGGACGCGGGCCTCACCGTCTCCCGGCTTCCAGCCCTCCTGTACGCATTTGGTATCGATATGGCTCATATAACAGCCTCCTTTCGGTTTTGCGGGACAAAGGGGTTATGCGCCGGCTTCCTCCGCCGGCGGCGCGGCCTCCTGCGGGGCGGCGGGCGTTTCCGCCGCAGGCTGTTCAGCCGCCTCTTCCGCCGGGAATACCGGCTCTTCGGCGTCGTCGGCCACCTTGCGCACCAGGCAGACCGGGGTCTGCTGGGCCGACTGGGCCAGGGGGTTGTCCTTAAAAATTTGGCGGACCAGCCCCAACTCCAGCTCGGGCTTCTCGCAGGGTTTGCCCAAAATCTCGCAGCCCAGGTCGTTGGCGTCCAGCACAATAACGTCGCGGCCGATATAGTCGGAAAGCTCTCGGGCTACCTTATCCGGCTCCAGCGGGGACATTTTGGCGTACTTATTGAAGGGAGGGAGCACATAGTCTCCCGGGCCGTCGATGGCCCGGGCCTTGGGACCCAGGATATTGTAGAAGACCCCGCGGACCCCGAAGGGCTTAGTGACGGCGGCGCAGAAGGCGGCCAGCAGAATCCGGGGCCGGCCGATATCCCGAATGGCCAGCTCCATGGTCCAGGGACTGCCCAGCCCAACGCCGTAGGGGGACTTGTAAACAAACTTCACCAAAAACTTGGCCAGACGGGAGACCTTGATCTCCGAAATAGGAAAGGCCCGGCCCTGGCTGATGGAAACCATCTTCTCGCTGAGGAAAACCTGATCCCCCTCCATCAGATAGGGGCGGACGTACTTGTCCAGCAGATCAGTGAGACTGTCCCCCTTCATGACCACATGGGTGCGGATGGGATAACGGGCATACCGGCCCTTTTCAGTATCAATAAGCAGCTTCTTTTCCCCGTTGGGGCGAAGGGCGCTCATATCCGGGCCGCCTGCGGGATGCAGCAGGTCCTCGGCCGTACGCAGTTGGTTTTCGCTCATTTTCATCATCCATTCCGCCGCTGTGCGCGGCTGGTATTTCTCATTCCCGCTCCAAAAAGCGGCCGCCGGCGCACAGAAAACCGGCTTATGTCATACGCCCGCAAGGACGATTTAGCTGGGCATGGAATTTTACAAAGCAAAGGAAGTTGTTGACCAGGGGAAGGTTGCCGGGACCTTACGAAACGATGAACCGCCTTTAACGTTCCAAATTGTCAAAGAAGCCGTTTCGAAAAAAGTCTATAAAAAGTTTTCGTCCGCCCTTTAAAAAGGCGGTGGGGTTTAGGACAACGCCCCAATCGCGTCCCGCAGGATGCGAAATGCTTTGGCAACGTAAGGCACAGGTAGCCAAAATCTTTCTCCGAAAGATTTCCCCGGGGGGTATCAGGCGTTCCGCTAGGAACACAGAGGGGGTCCGGCTTACGCCTTGCCTACGAGTTTTTCGATAAGCCGAAGGCCTCCAAAGAAGGCCTTTCCTACGCGGGAGGCGATTAACGTCCTCCGGCCGTTAACATTGGCCCGCCGCTTCTTTGTCACGCCTCGCGCAGGCCGCTGATCCTAGAGAATTCCTCTCCGTTCCGAAACCGACTGCGCGGCGGGGCCGCCGCTCGGCCGATTTCTGCGTTGCTAGGCGCTTTGCTTCGCAAAGCGTCCCTTGCGGGAAGCAACGAACAGCCAAAGGCCGTTTGTATAGAGATTATTTTACGGCAGCGCGGGTCGCCGCTTCTTTGTCACGCCTCCCTCGCGCTGCTGATCGTAAAATAATCTCTCTCCACTCCAGAACCGGCTGCGCGGCATTTCACGCCGCTCCACCGATTCTTGCGTTGCGGAGATTATTTTACGGCAGCGCGGGTCGCCGCTTCTAATAAAAAATCCTCTGAAAGGCTCGGCGGCTGCTTTTGTCCACCACGGCGGTCACATGGTCCCTGGGACGCAGAACGGTGTCGCCTCGGGGGATTTCCATGCCCGAATCCCGGGCGACGGCCACAATAATGCAGCCTCTGGGCAGGGTCAGCTGAGCCAGAGACTGGCCGATATGCTTCCAGTCGTCCGGCACAACCAGCTCGATGATACCAGCCTCTCCCCGGTTGAGGGTGGCCAGCAGCTTTAAGCCGCTGGTGTCCACCTCCATCTCGATAAGGTTGGTAATAATCTGGGTGCTGGAAACGGCGATATCCGCTCCCAACCTTTTTATGATATCCACATTTTTGGGATTATTGGCTCGGGAGATCACCTTTTGGACGGCAAACCGCCGCTTGGCAATCTGGCAGGCCACAATATTGTCCTCATCGGTGCCGGTGACGGCGATCACCGCATCGGCCCGGCCGGCTCCCGCCTGGGCCAGCGCCTCTACCGTGGTGCCGTCGGCGCAGATCACAGGTACGTCCAGCTCGCTGGCGATCCGGTCGCAGTTCACCCTGTCCTGTTCGATGACCTTCACGTCCAGTCCCTGCTCGCTAAGGGTCTTGGTAGTATAATACCCCACCTTGCCGCCGCCAATTACAATAACCTTCATAGCCCTTCTTAAACTCCTATCGGCGGTCCGCCCCGCTTTGCGCAGAGGCAGGCCTTATCGCGTGCCTGCGCCAAGGAGGAACACGCATGTTTCGGTAAATTTCGCTGACCCTATGGCCTAATATTTTGATCGTATATCCATTATGCCTGCAAGTCTTCCCTTTCATATACGGCCGCAATTTCGAAAAGTCCCCTCGAGTCTATGGAAACGTCCGCTAGTCCACCAGGCTGGAAAAGACGATACGCTCGTTTTTTCCGATAACCCGCTCGGGATCGACGGCTAGGGTCATCCCTCCCGCCGCGTCGATGACGGCATAGATCATTTCCTTGTCGTGCAGGGGAATTTCGCAAACCATCTTGCCTACCCAATGCTTATCGTACCGCACCACAAAATCGGCGGTATGGACGCCGAAGGTCACCATCTGGTCGCTGATTTCGTCCAGTACGGTATTGAGGACGGTGCCGGCCGTCAGCTTGGTTGGGCAGACGGTGGTCATCCCGAAGTCCTCAAAGACGGTCTCCCGGGACGGGTCCATAATCCGGGTGATGACCTTGGGGACATGGTAGATTTGACTGGCGATCTGAGAGATGACGATATTCTGGTTATCGTCTTCGGTAACGGCCAGAAACGCGTCGCAGGCGTCGATCCCGGCCTGCTGGAGCACATCCTGGTCTAAGGGAACGCCGGACACGGTGATACCGGAAAAATCGTCGCTCAAATCGCTGAAGCCGTTGGACTTGCGGGCCACAACTGCCACGTCATGCCCCAGCCTGCACAGGGTGTTGGCCAGCCGGGTTCCCAGCTTGCCGCAGCCCACTATAATTACATTCATTACCATCGCCTGCTTTTTTTGGACGGCAAGCGTCCGATGAAATAAATACAGGTAAATCCGACGCATCGAATTTACCCTTCCATGTGGCCGGCCCAGCGTCCGGTTCCTCTATTCGGCTCTCTTCTCGCCCGGATACAAAAAAGCGACGGGCTTCCGCCCGCCGTTTCCAGGCCGGACTAGAGGCTGCGCGGGGGCGGCAGCCCATCGTCCTATTCACAAAAGCGAGACGAAAAAGACGCGGTAGTTACAGAAAAAGCTCGGCTTTTCATCTGAAAAGCCGAGCGACTGGTACGCCCGGCTGGATTCGAACCAGTGGCCTTTAGAGTCGGAGTCTAACGCTCTATCCAACTGAGCTACGGGCGCATGTGCTGCAAGGGGTTTTCCCCGCCGAACACGTAACATATTATAACACCCATTCCCCAATCTGTCAATTTAAAACTGGCAAAATTTCCGGCCATTTTTCTTTCAAACACTATTTTTTTCAGGTATAATAACCGCAAGGCGGTTATTATACCGACGGAAGGCCCCACGCCTATGCGTCCTACTGGAGGTCCGGCCATAGGCCGGCCGGGACGCCGGGAAACGGTTTGCGCTCAAAGACCGCAAACACAGAGCAGAGGCTTCGCCTTTGGCCAGATTGGAACGTCAGGAACAAAAAAGCGGAAAAGCGAGGGATTCATCCATGCAGGACAAGAGGACAATCGCCGGCCGGTTCGGTCTGAGCGAAAAAGAGTACGATCAAATATGGGAAATCATGTTGGAGGCCTTCCCGCCCGCCGAACGGCGCAGCCGAGCGGGTCTGGACCGGATCATGGCCAACCCGGCCTTCTCCCTTATCACCTTCCGGGACCCTACAGGAAAGCCGGCGGCCTTTCTGACCAGCTGGCGGCTGGCGGGTTTTTGCTATCTGGAACATTTCGCCGTCTCGGCCGGCCTGCGGGGACAAGGAGTAGGCGGTCGAATGCTCCGGGATTTTTTGGAGACGGCGGTTGGCCCGGTAATCCTGGAGGCGGAGCCTCCTGAAAACGAGATCGCCCGCCGGCGGATCGGCTTTTACCGGCGTTTCGGCTTTCATCTAAACGGCTATCCCTATATCCAGCCGCCCCTTCAGCCCGATACCCCGGCCGTCCCTCTGTGCATCATGAGCAGGCCCGCGCCTTTAAAGCCTGCGGAATTTGAGTCGGTGCGTCAGACCTTATACCGTAAGGTGTACGACCGGCGGACATTGTTGTGAGGGATTCGACGAGCCAAATCGCTGGGGGCGGATTTTACAGCGCGCCGGTCAGATAGGCCGCGCCGAAAAAGCCGATGGCCACCATCAGAAAACAAAGCAGGGTCAGCAGCAGGGCCTTGACAAAGGGATGCGGACCGCTTCGACCGGTTCGTTTGATTTTATCCATGCGTTTTTCCTCCGAAAGTAAGCTTACGGCATTAGTATGAGCCTTTGCGCTGCAAATCATACCAAAACCCGCATCTTTCAAAGGAGAAGACAGGGCTTGGCCGCCGTCCGCCCTTTGCATGAGAAAACCCCGGTTCGTTCAGAACCGGGGTTTTCCCAACTTGAGGGGTGTTTTGAGGAGGGTAGAGCAGTACTCAAATGAGGTGCGGCTCCTCATTTCCTTGAGTACAACTAGAGTATACCCGCAAATTCGAACTATGGCATGAAGAATTTATGAACTTTCTTTAAACGTTCTTTTCCCAATTTGTGAAGGAAAGTCAACAGACGCATTTTTCGTTATCTTTCGACCGTTTCTCCTCTGCACTTAGCCTAAATATCTGTAAAAGACTTGGCGGGACGAAGGAGAAATTCTATCTTTATGATCTGGCTGAGAGTGGGATTTCGCTTTAGATTTGTTTTTCTTTTTTTAACGAATGGGAGGTATTACGCCAGATTTCCTTTTCGAATTACTCCATTACCTATTCTAGTAGCGCGAGATCAGATTTTAGAGTATTCATAAAAGGATACCTGACGCGAAGCCTCTATCCCACTAAAAATAAAAAACAGAAAAGCTCTCCCCCAGCCAATCCCCCGCATCAATCATCGGCGGATAAAACCGGCGTTCCGTCCACGCCGGAAAAGGATACGATCTTTACGCCCGAGTCGTACAGCCGCAAAGTCAAACCCTTTTGCAGGCCGTCCAGGTCAAAGGCCATAACCGCTCCGTCGGCCACGGCGAAGCCTACCTCGTCCACGGCGACGGTCCGGCGGGCCCAATCCCCCTTTTCCACCTCGTAGAGGGTTTCGCTGGTCCTCCTGGCCGTGGTGATCAGCCCTTTGGGCCGCAGGCCGTCTCCGGTCAGCCCCACTGCCAATATGCCCGAGAAGCCGGACGCGGCCGTCACAGGCATCAGGAAAAGCTGCTGCTGGGACAGGTAGGTCATCGCGTGATGGTCATAGGCCGCCTCGGACGACAGCCGGGTACCTTCGGCGGCCGCCGTATAGCAAGTCAATTGGCTGGGCCGTGTAGGCTCGCTGATATCGAACAGCCGCAGGCGCAGACCCTCTTCCGCCTCCTCCACCGCCAGCAGACGGCCGTATGCAACAGGATAGAGCATACCCGTAAAGCCGGGTATGCTCGCACTTCCCGCTATAACGGGCTGAACCGGATTCTCCAAATCTATCGTAAGCACCGCGCCCTCGTCCCCATCGACGGCCAGATAAGCCGTATCCCCGTCGAAACGGACCGACTGAACGGTCTGGCCGGGGGCGATGCCTTCCAGTTCTCCCGCTATCGCCAACCCCTCGTCTAAAATATACAGGCCGCTCCCCTTGGAATCGGGGATCTGGGAGACCACCCGCAGGCGTCCCTCTCTGGCGTCCATACACATGGAATCGGAAACCGCGCCGGGCAGACGGCCCCGGCCGGTATAGCGCATGTCATATCCCATGGTAAAGCGCAGGATCTCGCTGAAAACGGCGTCCTCGGTCTGCCGGACAGCCGCGATATACAGGTTGTCAGTATTGCTGTATAGCACGTCGCCGCCGCCCAGCGCCGCGCATACCCGGCCGCCGCCTGTCGGATTCAGAGCTGCCACAAAGCAGTAGCTGGCCGTCTCGGTATCCTCCACAATCTGCACCTGGCCGGGGTGGAGAGGATTGATTTTCCGGCTGCCCGAATCCCAGAACCGGGGCAGATAGTTTTTCGCCAGTTCCTCGTTGAGGCCGGGAATATGGGGATAATAGGGCGTGGTACTGATATACAGGGTGCCGTCGGCCAAACGGCTGCCCGACATAAAGCCCTGCTGCTTCCAGATTCGGGTGAGGACCGGCTTAGACCGGTCGGATATATCGTAAAATTCGGCCTTGACGATACCGTCGGCGGCCATGCCGCCCAGGCTCTCGTCCTGGTCGCCCAAGACGATCAGCAGATCGCCGGCCAGGTGCATCTGGATTTCCCTGTCGCCGGTAAAGTCCACATAGGTGCTGCTCAGCAGCTTCATCCGTCCCCCGGCGGTCTCCACGATACTCAGCAGCCGCCGGTCCTCCACACCCCGGGAAAGGATGTATAGACGGGAGCCGTCGGCCTGAACCGCGTCGACCTCGTTGACCGCGGGAACCTGTGGCTGGAAGGCGGCAAGAGAGCCGGTCTTCCAATCCGCTCTGTCCGCCGTCGCCTTATCACAGATTGCATATGGGCCAACCGTCGTCGTAGGGTCGGGTTTCTTCTGGGACGCGGGCCGGGAGGAGGCCGCGGGACGGTCGTCCGCCTGCCCGTCGTCTGCCGGTTCCAAGGCGGGGTCCAGTATGGAAAGGCTGCCCGACCGCGTATCCGTCGGACCGGAAAGGGTCGCAGACGGAACGCTGGCGGCTATCGGGACACTGGTGGTCGGACGATAGCTGTCGCCGTCGTAGGGCGGCTGGATTTGGGTCGTGTTTTCCATAAGGATATCGGAGGTTCCGGCAGCCGGCGGGTCATAGGAGGGATCGGACGCCGTCTCCGAGGTGGTAAGCATATCCTCCGATTCGCCGGTCGTTTGATCCAGCTGGAGCCCGGCCGTCCGCTGGGCCAGCAGACGGCTTTGCAGCCCCGTATCCCCTGTCGGGAGGGCGGCCTCGGTCTCCCCGCCGGTCTGCTCCTGCCTGCGGCGGATGCGCTCCAGAGCGAGATAGATATCGTAATATGAATTGCGCTTGCCTGTGGTCAAATCAGGCTGGAACAGCTCGGCGTACCGGCTGGACGGCTCTTGAGGCAGGTCGGACAGCCGCCGCCCGTTCAGCCAAACGCTGGCCGCGCCGCCCAGCGCCAGCACGGCCGACAGGGCCGCCGCCATGATCTTCCGGCCTCTTCCGCTCCGCAGCCAGCCGGTCCCAGGCTTATCCTTTCCGCCTTCCTTTTCCAGCCTTCGCACAATCATGCAGGGGGCCAGGGATACCGGCGGCTGAATTTTTTTATCGGCCGACTGAAAGCTTTTCTCCAGCTCCCGCAGCAGGCTCTGGTCCTGTTTGTCTAAATGATTTCCCACTTGCATCCCCCTTTCTAACCTTCTATATTTATGTATTTCCGCATTTTTTTCAGCGCCCTGGACAGCTTGGAGCGTACGCCGCCGCCGGTCATATGCAGCATGGCGGCGATCTCGTGACTTTTATAGCCCTCGCTCACGGTCAGGAGCACTACCGCCCGTTCCTCAGCCGTCAGCCGGTCCAAGGCCTCCCGCAGCTCCAGAGACAGGGACATGCTCTCGCTTTGGTCCCGGCCGTCCGAAAGGTCGGGCCGCTCCTCCAGCTGCACCTGCTCCCGCCGCCGGATCAGGGCTCCCACCCGCCGCTTGCAGCAGACGGTGAGAATGGCGAAGATCCATCCCTTGAAGGCGGCCGGTTCCTTAAGCCTGCCGATTCCCTTGTAGGCCTCCACCGCCGTCTCCTGCACGGCGTCCTCTGCGTCCTCGGGGTTGCCCAGATAGTAATAGGCGAATTTATACAGCTCCCGCCATACCGTGGCGTACAAATCGCCGAAGGCCTGCGCGTCTCCCTGCTTGGCGCGGGCGGCCAACGCCTCCGCCTCCTGAGCCATGCTCCCCACCACACTTTCACTCTCTCAGATTTTCAGTGTATATCCGCGCTGATTTTGTTGCAAGAAAAATTTTTTCCCCGCAAATTGTTTCACGCCGCCGGCATAATCCTGCCCACCCTCGGCAAGACTAAGGAACGGAGGTGCTAGTAAATGGGCAAAATACGATTTGAAGAATCCAAAATGGGACGTTTTTTCAGCGGAAAAGGGTTTTATATGGTATTGGCCGCCTGCCTGATCGCAGTGGGCGCGGCGGCCTGGACGGCCATCAGCAGCCTGACCCCTCCGCCGGTCGATACCGGCGAGCTGGACAGCTCCGCCCCGTCTGACGGTATGGTTCTCGTAACCAGCAAGCCGCAGAGCGGCGGCGAGGCCGCTGTGGACAAAAAGGTATCGGATATATCCGATACCCGCACAAGCAGCGCCGCGTCCGGCTCCAAGCCGTCCTCCGCCGCATCCGGCGACGCGGACCAAACGGCCGCGCCGGTAGCCGACTTTTTCGTTCTGCCGGTCACCGGCGATATCATCAAGGCATATAACGACACCGAATTACAGTATTCCGAGACCTACAAGGATATGCGCCTGCACACCGGCGTGGATATTGCCGCCGACCGCGGGACCAAGGTCAAGGCCGCCGGCGACGGTAAGGTAACCGACGTGTACACCGACCCGCTTTGGGGCTCCACCGTGGTTATTGACCATGGCAAAGGGATAACGGTCTACTACTGCGGGCTGAACAAGACCCCCACCGTTTCCAAGGGGGACGTGGTGACCCCCGGCGCGCAGCTGGGCGACGTGGGCGAGGTCCCCTGCGAGGCGGCCGACGCGCCCCATCTGCATCTGGCCGTCAAGCAGAACGACCAGTGGGTTTCGCCCTTGGCCCTTATGGGCATGGAAAAGTAGTTTTTCTTTTTTATTGGATTGGCGGGAGGTTTCGGTTTAGATTTCCTCTATCTTATATTAGTTTAAGATAGAGGTTTCGCGCCAGGCAAACTTTTTCTTTTTCTCCATTACCTGCTCTAATAGCGCGACATACTTTTCTTTACGCAAAGAAAAGTATGCAAAAGACGCGCCAGAAGGGAACCCTTTCGACCGGGTTCCCCTCTGGACTCCCCTCCTGAACGACACAGAGGGCTCCGCCCTCTGGACTCCCGCCC
>JAAVYX010000150.1 GCA_022791355.1 Clostridiales bacterium
TACTTTGTGTATTCCCAGCATTTTTGACGCAGTGGACCCCCTTATGTGTAGAATATGACGGCAATTCCGATTTTTCAAACTGCCCCTAAGCCTTGCGGGCCAGGATTTTACAGATTTCCATCACGTCGCTGATGGTGAAAAGCTTGTCGCCGTTCAGATCGCCACGCTTCATTTCCTCCTCGGCGGGCGCCAAACCAATCCGCTCCAACAGGTCCGGGTTCCAGGTACAGGCCAGCAGGGTGGCCACCGGTCAGGCGGTAGTCAGCGCAAAAGTATGGACGCCGGCAGGGCCGTCCAGCATCTGAGCGTCGGAAATCCCATACTGGGCCAAATTACCGAAGCCGCCGGTTGGCCAGCGTATAAAGGAGGGTTGGCCGCTGCAAAGCCGGGCCAGCTCCTCCAGGCTGAGCCGGGCCAGAAAATCTCCCATTAACGCGGGGTCGTTGTAAACGTCCAGCAGCATCAGTCTGGTATCGGAACCGGCGGTCATACTGGCCATGGCCGCTGCCGTTGCCGTTTTGGCCGCTGCTTTTTCAAAAGTAAGATAATCCAGATTGCCGCAGTCGCCGGGGGCGGTCAGCTTCAAAACGGCCTCCCCCGCCGGCAGACGGACCGTAAAGGGGGTAAGGTCTATAAAATTATACCACTGGGCGTCCCCAGTCTGGGGCATATCCACCCGAACGCCGTCCTGCCGCTGGTCGTTTATATATACCTGCAAAGCGTCCTGGATATCGCCCAGACCGTTGGCTGCGCGCAGGTAAACCCGGCAGTCGCCGGCCTCCTCCACATCCAGCTTGAATTCCACGCTGCCCCCCCCGACAGGCCGGCTATACAGCGGCCGCCCTCGCCGGTTTCAAATTTTTCCACCCGGACTGCCTTGCCGCCCCGGGTGTAGTCCTCGGCCTCGATACGGCTGCTCGCCGCCGCCTTGACCGGATGGGTCAGGGCGTAGGGCAGGGGCTCATAAGAGCCGCCGGCCGTCATGCGCTCTTCCAGCCGGTAGGGAATCAGGGTCTCGGTCAGCCGCTCGGTCACCTCCAAAGCGGCCTGCCGGTGGGTGTGGCATACCCCCCCGCTCCTTCGCGTCCCGTACCGAATTGCCCAGGTAGAGCCCATAGTCCCCCGGCTCCAGCACATAGGCAGATTTTTCCCCGTTTTGCCCACGTCGTCGTAGCTGGCCATGTCGGCCAGATTATAGGAAAGAGTCAGGGTCTGGGACTCTCCCGGCTCCAGCAGACGGGTCTTCTGGAAGGCGGCCAGCTCCATGGCGGCCTTGTCTAAAAACACCTGCTTATCGTCCCGCTGGGGGGGCGGAAAAGCAGAGCCGCACCACCTCCTTGCCGGCCCTCTCCCCGGTGTTCTTGACCTCCGCCTGGGCGGTAAGCCTTCCGTCCGCTTCGCTCACCCTGGGGGCGGACAGGGTAAAATCGGTATAGGAAAGGCCGTAGCCGAAGGGATACAGTACCTTTTCCCCGCGCCGGGGACGGTCTCAAAATACCGGTAGCCTACAAAGATATCGTCGGTGTGGTTGATGTAATCGCTGTGGTCGGATTCACTGAAAGTGGCCGACGAGGGATAATCCTCGTAGCTTCCAGCAAAGGTATCGGTCGGCTTGCCCGACGGGTTTACGTCCCCAACCAGGATGTCCGCCGCCGCCAGACCGCCCTCTATACCCGCCTGCCAGGCCAGCATCACCGCGTCCACATCGTATTCCTGGAACCAGGAGGTATCGATGACCCCGCCGATGTTAAGCGCCGCTATGGTTTTCCGGAAGCCCGCGTCCTTGACCTTTTGGAGCATATCCCGCTCGTCCTCGCTTAAGAGGAAGTCCCCCTTGCCGCTGTTCCGGTCCCAGCCCTCGGCCGAATACCGGGTGATGGTCACCGCCGCCGTTTGGGCCCTGCGGGCGGCCTGCTTGACGTCGGCGGCCTCCAGGGGCATCTCCCCCTCCTCGTGCTCTTTTGTATACGCCGTGTAGGCCTCCGCCAGGGGCGCGTATACGGTCAGCTTGCCTTCCGCCTCCTTCATCCGCATGCCATCCAAAAGGCTGTGCACATAGAGAGTGTCTACGTCTCCTGAGCCGCCGCCCCCCTTCTGAAAACGGATTTGGCCGCAGCCGAAGATGGCCACCGTCTCCTGTTCGGGAATGGGCCGCGCGCCGTTGTTTTCCAGCAGCACCATGCCCTCTCCCGCCGCCTGACGCGACAAGGAAATATGGGCCTCGTTCGTATAGATTTCTTCGGTCAATGCGGTTCCCTCCAAACCCTGTATCCCGCCCTGGGATAAAAGAATGGGCAGACTAAGCAGACCTGCGATTCATTTTTTCATTTGCTTCATAACAGCGCTTCCTCCTATTGCATCACAGTATTCGACATTTTTTGCGGCCCGGCCTTTGCTCTTATTGTAATCGCTTCTCCGCCTGATTGGGAGGGAAAAGGCTCGCCTATATTGGCCAAAATGTGACTTATTTGATCTCGGAAATGTAAAGACGTTCGGGAACTTTATTTCCATATGCCATGAAAATACTGGATTATTCCGGGAAGGTTTTGGTTGATTTTCAGATTGTAGCCCTTATAATGAAAGCAACAGAGGCTATACAGGTAATGCTTTAGCCATCGAGAGAAAACCAGGAGGCGGACGCTGTATGCAGGCATATTTTGAAAGCCAGCGGGACACGGCTTCCCTCTTTCAAATAGAAAGAAAGGTAAACGACCGCTGTCCCGCCCATTTTCATTCCAACATCGAGCCGCTTTACGTGCTGGAGGGGGAAATCGAGGTCGCCGTCAACCAGCATCGGCAGCGTCTGCCGGCCGGCTCCCTGTCGGCGGCCAACAGCTTTGACGTGCACGCCTACCGCACCGAACGGTCCTCTCAAACCCTCTTTCTCATCATCCCGGCCGAGACGGCGGATTTCTACCACCGGCAGACCCAGAGCAAGCGTTTCGAGACCCCTTTTTTGGTATGGCGGTCCCCACAGCCGGGAGCTGGAAAGCGCTCTGGGCTTTTTGGAAAAGTACGACCGCACCCAAATATCTCCCGTTTCCCTTGGACATATCTACCTGGTGCTGGGGATTTTGCTGGAATGGCTGCGCCTGGTTCCCGACGAAATCGCCGGGACCGGTCATCTTATCCGCAGTATTCTGCTGTATTTGGACCAGCATTATCTGGAGCCGGTGACCATGGGGGAGCCGGCCGGGGTGTTCGGCTATAACCGTTCCTATTTGTCCAGGGTTTTTGGCGCCTATGTGCAGACCGGCTTTCATCCGTATGTAAACCGCCTGCGGGCGCGGCACGCCGCCCGCCTGATTCAGACCACCGAAGCCAGCATGGGGCAAATCGCCGAGGCCTCCGGCTTTGCCAGCGTCCGCAGCTTCAACCGGGCCTTTGCCGAGCTCTATCAGATCACCCCCATGGCCTACAGAAAACACCGGCAGGAGCCCACCGACCAGGGTCGGGAGATCGACCGTTTATTTCAGGTCTTCTCCTATCTTCCGCCGGAAAAGCACTCCCCGGCCGCCGCGCCCCTATCCGCCCGGGAACAAGAGCCTGCGGCCCAGGCTTCCGGCTTGGGCCTTGCCGGGCGGCGGCGCGTCGGGCGGTCAAGCCCTACCGGCGGTCAAGCCCTTGCGCCGGATTGTCCCGGGCGAACGTCCGCCGTATTTTTTCCCGGCCGGGCGGCGTTTGCGGCTGCGCACACGGGCTGTACCTAAGGATGGTTCGCCGCGGTCCGATTCAGGCCGCGCATTACGCAAGGGCCGCTGGACAAATATAGGGCGCTTTGCCGCCGGCCCATATCGCCCCTGTCCCGGCCCTTGATGGAGCGCGGCGGCAGGGGAGCAGCGCGAGGAGGTTTTTAATGAAGCTGATTCTATCCCCAGCCAAAAGGATGCGGCGGGAGACGGATTTTCTGGAGGCCGGCAGTCTGCCCCTGTTTTTGGATAAAACAGAAATCCTGCGCCGGTATCTTGCCGGACTGTCCCTGCCCGAGCTGCGCCGCCTGCTGGACTGCAGCGACCCTATCGCCCGACGCAGCTTCCAGGCGTATCATTCCATGGATTTGCGCGAGGGCTTGACCCCCGCCCTGTTCGCTTTCGACGGGATTCAGTATACCTACATGTCTCCCGGCGTATTCAGCTATCAGGAGCTGGAATATGTGCGGGAGCACCTGCGCATCCTTTCAGGCTTTTACGGGCTGCTGCGTCCCTTCGACGGGGTGGTCCCCTACCGGCTGGAGATGCAGGCTCGGCTGCAAACCGATTTCTGCCGGAATCTCTACGACTTTTGGGGGGACAGCATCTGTAAAGCCCTGGCCGCCGAGGACCGGGTGATCGTCAATCTGGCGTCGGCCGAATACAGCCGGACGGTGGAGCGGCGGCTTACGCCGGATATGACCTATATTACCTGCCGGTTCGGCCGGCTGGAGGGCGGACGCTTTCGGGAAAAAGGGGTCCATGTCAAGATGGCGCGGGGGCAGATGGTACGGTTTTTGGCCGAGACCCGGGCGAAAACGCCCGCCGGGCTCAAGGCCTTCGACCGGATGGGCTACGCCTTTTCGGAAGATCTGTCCAGCGAGTCGACCTATGTTTTTCTACAGGACGAGCAGGCCGCCCCTTCCAAATAAAATACGCGCGGGCGCGGAGGAAGGCCATACGCCGCGTATTAGAAGTCTTTGCCGGCGGGGCGTTTTTCAGGCCGCAGACGCGCGCAAGAGGAAATCGGCGGCTGCCCCCTGAACGAACCCCTTGTCTGCATGATGGAAGCGAAAGAAGATCGTCCTTTGCATTGTTCTATCCGCTTTGCTTTATGGGGGCGGGTAAAGTCTTCTAAGGGGGATTACAAGCGTCTCGCGCAATAGGTCATGATCGCCCCCGCAAGGGGACAAGAAAGCCCGTTGCTTTGGGGCGCCGCGGCCTATACAATAAAGGCGGCGGCGCACGGTTCCCGGCCGACGCCATACAGGCGCGCGGCCCCGTCTAAAGGAAATACCGACACGATCTTTGTACGGTATTCTCTAAAAGAAAAAGGTTGAGGTGATGCAGATGCTTTATCCCAAGAATCAACAGGAAGATCTATCGGATATCCTGTTCCAAAACCCCACCAGCGAATACAGAGGGACTCCCTTCTGGTCCTGGAACTGCAAGCTGGACAAGGATTTGCTGGGCCGTCAGATCCAGGTGCTCAAAGGCATGGGCTTCGGCGGCTTTCACATGCACTCCCGCACCGGCATGGCCACCCCCTATCTCAGCGAGGAATTTATGGAGCTGGTCCGGTTCTGCACCAAGCGGGCCAAGGAGGAAAAAATGCTGGCCTGGCTGTACGACGAGGACCGCTGGCCCTCCGGCTCGGCCGGGGGACTGGTGACCAAAAACCCGGCCTACCGGGAACGCTGTCTGCTTTTCACCCCCCAGTCCCGGGACGACTGCCGTCTGCTGGCCAGCTACGACGTGACGCTGGACCGGCAGGGCTGCTTACAGAATTACCGGCGGCTTTGCGAGGGGCAGACGGGGGACAACGTCTGGCGGGCCTACATAAAAATAAGCGATCCCGACCCCTGGTACAACAACCAGACCTATGTGAACACCCTGGACAAGAAGGCCGTCGACGCCTTTATTGAGACCACCTACGAGGCCTACAAAAGGGCCGTGGGAGAGGACTTTGGCGGCGCGGTCCCCGCCATCTTCACCGACGAGCCCCAGTTCCGGCGAAAGTCCACCCTGGGCTTCGCCTTTGACAGACGGGAGGTCGCCCTGCCCTTTTCCGACGATCTGCCCGAAACCTACCGGGCCGCCTACGGGGCCGACCTGCTGGACAGCCTGCCCGAGCTGATCTGGGACCTGCCGGAAGGCAAGCCCTCCCTGACCCGCTACCGTTACCACGACCACATCGCCCAGCGGTTCGCCGACGCCTTCGCCAACAACTGCGGCGGCTGGTGCCGGGAAAACGGCCTGATGCTCACCGGCCACATGATGGAGGAGCCCACTCTGGAGAGCCAGACGGCGGCCCTGGGGGACGCTATGCGGTCCTACGGCGGCTTCGGCCTGCCCGGCATCGACATGCTTTGCGACTGGCGGGAGTATAACACGGCCAAGCAGGCCCAGTCGGCCGTGCATCAATACGGCCGGGAGGGTATGCTCTCCGAGCTCTATGGGGTGACCAACTGGGATTTCGACTTCCGTGGCCACAAATTACAGGGGGACTGGCAGGCCGCCCTGGGGGTCACCGTCCGGGTGCCCCATTTGTCCTGGGTGTCCATGGAGGGAGAGGCCAAGCGGGATTATCCGGCCTCCATCAACTATCAGTCCCCCTGGCACAAGGAGTACGCCCTCATCGAGGACCACTTCGCCCGGGTGAACACGGCCATGACCCGGGGCAAGCCCCTGGTCCGTATCGGGGTGGTGCATCCCATCGAAAGCTACTGGCTGCACTGGGGTCCCTCGGAGCAGACGGCCGGAATCCGGGAGCAGCTGGACCAAAACCACCGGGACCTGACCGACTGGCTGCTCTTCGGCCAACTGGATTTTGACTTTATCTGCGAATCCCTGCTGCCCTCCCAATGCCCGGCGGGGGGCGCGCCCTTACAGGTGGGGGAGATGGCCTACGACACGGTTATTATCCCGGGCTGCCAGACCCTGCGTTCCTCTACCGCCCAGCGGCTGGCGGCCTTCGCGGCGGCCGGCGGCCGGCTGATCGTCATGGGGGAGGCCCCCTGTCTGCTGGACGCTGAGGAGGCGGGAGACCGGCTGGACTTTTTGGAGCGGGCCGAACGCATCCCCTTCCAGAAGTTCGCCCTTTTAAAAGCCCTTGAAGCCCAGCGGCAGCTGGATATCCGCAACGCATGGGGCCGGCGGACCGATCATCTCCTCACCCAGCTGCGGCAGGACGGGGAGGACCGCTGGCTCTTCATCGCCAACGGACGAAAGCCCCACAATCAGGATTTGATCCAGGCGGAGGCGTACGTCATCCGGCTGACCGGCCTCTGGACGCCCACCTTGTACGACACCATGACCGGCGAGATTCTGCCCCTGACCGCTGAATTCGACGGGGCGGATACGGTGATCCGCCGCACCCTTTGCACCCAGGACAGTCTGCTGCTCCGTTTGCAGCCGGGCCGGCCGGCAGAATCCGGCCCGGCCGGCCCGGCTGGCGGGTCCTCCCAGCGGCCGGCTGTGGGCGAGGGACGCTTCGACGCCGTGCCCGTCGAGTTCAGCGAGCCCAACGTCCTGCTGCTGGACACGGCCGAATACGCCCTGGACGGCGGGGACTACCGGCCCGAGGAGGAAATCCTCCGGCTGGACAATATCCTGCGTTCCGAGCTGGGTCTGCCGCCTCGGGGGCACGCCATCGCCCAGCCCTGGGTGGTTCCCCCGGAAGCGCCAACCCATAAGGTTTCCCTGCGCTTTACCGTGGAGAGCGAAATTGACTGTCAAGCCCTTTCCCTGGCCCTGGAGCATCCAGAGGAGGCCCAAATCCGCTGGAACGGCCAGACCGTGGACCCCGCGGTAGCCGGCTGGTATGTGGACGAATCCATCAAAACCGTCGCCCTGCCCGGCCTGCGCAAGGGCGTTAACATTCTGGAGATCACCTGGCCCTTCGGCCGCTCCACCAATCTGGAATGGTGCTACCTACTGGGGGATTTCGGCGTACGGGTCAGCGGGTTTGTCAAAACCGTTATCCCGCCGGTGCGCGAGCTTACCTTTGGAGACGTGACCCGGCAGGGTCTGCCCTTCTACGGCGGCAACATCCTGTATAAGCTGCCGGTTTCCGGAGACGGGAGAGACCTTTCGGTGCAGGTTCCCTTCTACCGGGGGGCGCTGGTGGGGGTCCTGCTGGACGGCCGGCGGGTGGGCTCCATTGTCTTCGACCCGTATACCGTCACCCTTCCCGGACTGACCGGCGACCATGAAATCGGCCTGCTGCTCTTTGGCAACCGGGTCAATTCCTTCGGCCCGGTACACAACTGCGACCGCAGCTTCGGCTGGTACGGCCCCGACGCCTGGCGCACCGGAGGCGACCGCTGGACCTACGAATACGCCCTGCGGGAATTCGGCATCCTCAAAAGTCCCGCCCTTTTACGGGAGGACGCTGGACAATAATGGAATAGGCCCCGCCGGGGCCTTACAGCAAAACCCGCCGCAAAACCCGCCGCGCTTGGATGACCCAAGCGGGGCGGGTTTTCTTTTTTCCCTTATTCCTTTTGTTTTTCTTTTTTAGCTTAGATAGAGGTTTGGCGGCAGATTTTCTCTATCTTTTTTATGACCGAGAGAGGTTTCGCGCCAGATATACTTTTGATATTTCTCCAACACCTGCTCTAATAGCGCGACATACTTTTCTTTGCGCAAAGAAAAGTATGCAAAAGA
>JAAVYX010000270.1 GCA_022791355.1 Clostridiales bacterium
CCGTTGGGTATAACGTCCGCTTTGCGGACATTATACCATAAAATCCGAATAGTTGTAACTATCGGCGGCTATTAAAATTTAAGGGTTTGCCGCCGTTAATAGTCAGTGTTGGCAGGTCGAATAGTAACAAACAAGTAACACTGAATCAAAGCTTTTTGTCATACAGGCCTGCCCGATCATTGGTGATGAAAACTTGAATCATGTTAATGGATCAATCCTATTAACATAACTTCCGTTCCCCTCCCCCCTACTCAATCACCCCCTCGTCCACAGCCGTTAGCATTGAAACGGATATCCCAAGCTCATAGGCCAAATCACTCAACAATTCGTAAGAAGGTTCTGCATCACTACGGCGCGATTCTAAGCTAGCAAGGTATCCTACGCTTATGCCCACTTTTTCGGCCAACTGCTCCTGCGTATAGCCCTTGCGGTGTCTGTAGTAGGCCAAATTCAGGCGAAAGAAATACAGGTTGTCTTGATGGAATTTAAACTTTGTCATGGTCTATCAATCCTTTTTATGGCTGATAAGATAACCATAAAGGATTGAGAGAGTAGATTAGGGTAGGATTTTAGGCGATAAATAAAAAAAGGCCGCCCGGCTCTCCAAAAAAGGAGAAAACCGGGCGGCCCTTACGTCTATTCAGTTTTGACAATCTGCTCGCGAACCTGCTTATAGCCCTGATTGACGAGCACGGCCAGCCCGGCGGCAAGGACGCCCTGCAATACCCCATCGGCCCCGCCGGTCAGCAGCATACCGAAAACCACGCCGGCGGCCGTCAGCACAAAGGGTATCACCCAGTTGGGAATCTTAGGCACAGCCTTAAGAAATACTCCCAGCACATACAGCGCAGCGGCTGCTATGTACATGTTCTCGGCTAAAAAGCTTGTTAATTGTTCCATGACTTAATCCCCCTTATCATGCTCCAGATCACTTAAGCGATGGTTAATGACCTTGATCTGTTCTTCGACTACAGGTATACGGGTAGCGTAGTTGTTATGTTCGGCCACCCGATCCTCCAGCTGTTTTAAACGGTAATTGGTCAGTTTGGAAGAGGTAATGATACCGCCAAAGGTACCGAGAGCAGTACCCACCAGTGCGATAAGAGCTACAATAATCTCTGACATTCCCTACGCCTCCTTTAACTTAGCGCGGGTCTTGAGCCCACAAATCCCGTCGGCGGCCAGGCCATGATCACGCTGGAATCGGGTAATGGCGTTTACAGTGTTCTTGCCGCAGTCGCCGTCAATGCCGGTGGGGCCAATATCATACCCGGCCTGCCGGAGCATCCACTGTACCCAGCGCACCCCGTCGCCCTTGGAGCCTTTGCGGATGTTGCCGGACGGTTCGGGATAGGGGCAGGCGGGAGCGGCCGCCGGGGCGGATACGGGAGAGCCGTCTAAGGCCGCCCAGGTTTTGGGGCCGCACTTGCCGTCGGCGGTCAGTCCGTTGGCCGCCTGGAACGCCTTGACGGCCGCTTCCGTACCAGCGCCAAACACTCCATCCGCGCCGTACTGCCCGCAGGTATAACCAAGCGAGATCAGCCGGGACTGCATGTCCTTGACCTCGTCGCCCTTGCTTCCCCGCACCAGCAGACTATGAAAAGCAGGCGCAGGAGAAGCCTCGCCCTGAGCGATTTCATCAAAGGGGAAATACTTACCAGGACAGTCGGTGGAGCAGTAGTCCCTGTGCCGTTTTACACGCGCTTCCGGGTATAACAGCAGCAGATAGGAGATCAGTTCTTTCCCGGCCTGTAACTGCGCGGCGAGCATCTCGGTATCCTTACTCTCATAGCTTCCTTCAAAGCAGACCCCCACCGAGTATTCGTTGGCCCCTTTAGTATGAGCGCCTACCCATTCGATGGGACGGCCCTGCCAGACCATACCGTCCTTGCGCACCAGAAAATGATACCCGCAGCCGATCCAGCCGTTGGAAAGATGCCAGCGGTGGATATCCTCAATCGAACAGCATACCGCGTCGGCGTGGTGCAGCACAATCGCTTTGGTCTCGGCTCGAGTGTTGGGGGTTCCGTTGAAGCTTAGATTTGCCTGTAAAATGTTCATGTGAAAGCCTCCTTGTTATAATCATAATAGCCGCCTGTTAGGCGGCTATTTCAGCACAATTTTTACATGCGTTTTGTCAATCCGAGACATGACCCGATAACCGGAATCCGCCGCCGTCCCGATACCATCCGCACCCGGATAACAAAACCCGCCGGCCTGACAGCTTCCGTCATCCCGTACAACCAGCTTGCCCAGTATACCAATCGGCGCATACTCCGGCCGCTGCTCCCGGGGGATGTATACCCGCTTTGGGTCGTAATCGGGATTGACCGCCCAGACCATATCGTCATGGGCCGGTTCAATTTCTATTGTCTCGTCCCAAGCTTCCTTGAGAATATTGCCGTCCGTATCCTTTTCGGCTTTATGATGAACTGTTTCGGTAACGGCGTCAAAGTGTTTCTGCTCTTTTATAACCCTGCCATAGACGTCGGTAAGATACCGGCCGTGCCAATCTTCCGACGCAGCGTCGCCGACGACCGACGGCGCGGCCGATACCGCTCCTAGGATATAGGTATCCGCAGCCGTGGCAAGCCGGATGTTTTCCCCGTCTAGGGTGACGAACAGGCCGGTACGGTCTTCGCCGTCCGGGTTGCCGTCGACCCACTCAAAATATTCCGCATAGTCTGCGCCGGACGAGGTGTAGGTTTTGGTGGTGTAAACGTCCCCGGAGTAGCTGACCCGAAATGCGTTTTTCAGATTGGAATTAGAGGTGCCGTTGCCGACAACAAAGGCATCGCCAGTACTTGACGTTTCAGAAGAAGCGGCCGTAAGAGTTTTGTTATATTTCCCCAAAACAAAACTATATGCTGGAGCCGTAGTATAGTATCCAGAAGCGTGAGAGTATGATCCAGATGCAGTTGTGTTGCTGCCTTCTGCATGAGAGAACAGGCCGCTAGCTATTGTGTTGCCTCCTTCTGCATGAGAGGAATTGCCGCTAGCTATTGCGCCCATTCCTTCCGCATGCGAGTAACTGGTGCTCGCTTCGCAAGAAAACCCTTGCGCGAACGAGCCAGTTTCAGATGCCGTACCTGAGCCTATAACTAGGCTGCTCACCTTTGTAGGATTCGGTAAGAGGACATCAATCATCCGATAACAGGATCCGTCATAAATAAAAAGTACGGTTTGTTTAGCATTAATCGTTAAATTCCTAGCAATATCACCGTTTTGATAAATATATTTGGCTCCTGTACCGTTGATATTCAAGGTAGGCGATGCGGCGGTACTACCGCTTGTGAACTTCACAGCAACCATTGCGTTGGCAGTGAGCTGAAAGCTATCAATCGATACGGTTTTGGCTGCTGTGCCTGCCGCTGTAGAGCAGGTTCCGTACTTTGGCATGGAATCGCGCAGCGCCTTTCCCTGTGCGGCCGTCAAGGCCTGTGTGGTGGAGCTGGAAGTCAAGGTATTGCTCAGCTGAACCAGCCCCGCCTGACTGGTGGAGGCGGTGGGGAGCTTATTCTTTACCGTATCCAATAACCCCTCTACCCTCTCCAAAGTGGGAATCAGCCTGTTTTCCGACGTGTCCAGCCTGCCGTCGTGGTATGTTCCCTGGGCCTGGAAGGCCGCATGGTCTAGAATGTCGTTGCCGCTGCCGTCTGTGAGCTTGATCTCCTGTATATCGTAGGTCCCGGCGTTGTAGAAGAAAAGAGCCATGCTGGACGTATTGGTGATGCCGGACAGCTTAGCCGAAGCCCAGCCCCCGCCGGGGGGCAGGCTGAGATAGCCGCTGCTACCGTCCCAGTAGTAGCTGCCGTTTATCATGGGTCCGAATTGGGGGTCGGACGCTTCGCTGGACACGCACCGGGCCTTTAGGCTGAGGGTACAGCTGGAGCTGGGGGCTGGGGCGGTCAGGGTGACGCCGCTGGGACCGGTCACTGTAAAGCGTACAAAGGCCCCCTCGGTCGCCTCTTCGACCGTATAGTCCCCGGCTTTGACCGTCATTCCGCCCCCGCCCAGCAGAAGCCTGTCTTGGGTCAGGGCGGCGGGCGCGGTCGCCGGGTTTTCGGGCAGCAGGCCGTCGGCAAGCTTTGCTGCCGTCACCGCTCTGTCGGCCAGCTTTTCGGCGGTTACCGCGCCGTCCATAAGCTTGCTGCCCACAACCGCGCTAGGTGCCAGCTGCAAGGGACCTATGGCCAAAGCCTGTATCTTGTCGCTGGAAACTGAATTGTCGGCCAGCTTTTCGGTTGTTACCGATTGGCTATCCAGTTTTGCGCCGGTAACCGCTCCATTGTCCAGCTTTTCGGTGGTGACTGTACCGTCAAAGATTTTTCCTATCTGGTCAGCATCTGCCTTTTCAGCCAATACAGCATCAATCGTGTCCGCGTTTTGATTCAGGTCTGTTATGTATATAAAATCTCCCAGCGCCGGTTTTTTTAGATTGTAATTAGGCGTATACTCAGCCATTAGGTTAATACCTCCTCTTTGAACTCTTTCCAGGTGTATTTCGCGGCATCTTCCCATGTGTAGCGTTTAACGTCTTCCCACGTATTATAAAGCTGCAATACGCTGACAAGGATATTGGAAGGCACTACGCGTTCCAGTAAAGCTAAAACATCTTGAAAATTGTTCTTCACCGTAAGGCCAACTTTTACGGTCAATTGGTAGGCGTCCTCTGTCAGATCAACAGAATAGTTCCCTTCCCCGCAAAGGGTTCGCAGAATGTTATGGAGCTGCGATAACGTGTAAGGTAATTCTTCATTCAGTCGGGTTAAAATTCTGAACCGCCGTCCGTCTAGGGTATCGTCTTTGTCGGGTGTAATATGCAGGATTTTTTCAAACCTTGCAATCCCGTATTCATCGGCCGTTTCAACAAATTCATTTTGTAAAACCCGTTCAGCCGCTTCCCGCACAAGCGCAAATTCAGGGTTTTCCGCTTCCAAAGCAGCGGTGACTTCCTTAAATTCCGCCATAAATGGAGGAAGGTATGAAACAAGGTCAACTTCTCTTGTCATGCACCAGCACCCCCAAACACCGGAACCTCATATTTTCCTAAAGTCAGGTTGTCGGAAGCTCCGTTTAGTTCGGTACCGTCAATATCCACAATGCCCTTTAACCCTAAAAGGCGGGTTTCGATTTGACTGATGCGAACAACCAAATAGGGATTATCAGCCCATGATTTACGAAGCTCAAGCAAATAGCTTGAAATAACTTCATTGATTGCGTTTTGAAGGTTCCCCCACCCATACCCTACATCAAAGGTAATATTGGTTTTCACTGTAACAGAAACACCGGCGGCGCTTTTCACCTTGACTACATGACCGATAGGAGCCAGCCCGTGACCTTCCCCGGCGTATTCATCAGGATCAACGGTTTGCTGCACCGTCTTAATCAGGGTATCGGAAGCAAGTCCGAAATCTGCATTCAGGATGGTTAAAAGCACCGTCCCTCCGGTTGTCAGCTTCTTGCCGTTTGCGGCGTCAAACACCGTTTCAAGCCATGCGGCGGGTTCACCGCTTAAAGTAGGCTTTATGGCGTCATACCACGCCTGAACCGCTGCGGAAGGTATCATTTCGGCGGGGCGAAGGCCATTGTTCCAAGCCCTAGTTACCTTGACGCCGCCAACGCCTGGAATGGCGTTTGTTTTTTCAAGGTAGTCGCGCATATTGCCGCCGAAAGACCCTTCATTGAACGACTCAAAATAACGGGTTCGTAAATCCTCCGTATCTTCTTCATCTTCTCCGGGAATGAGAATTTCCGTAAGCTCGGCGGTTTCCAGCCCTTGAATATAATCAATAGGGGTCATAGTTCCCAGCTGCTGATTACCGACACGGCCAGGGATTTCACATTGCACCTGATATTCGCCGTCCACGATTTTTTCAAGTACAGTGAAATTTATTGAACCGATATTGAACCGCCGCCCGGTAACGTCAATATTTGCGGGAGTGAATACACCCTTCATAACAGCGCGGGTCGCTTCATAGGGGATAATTCCCCTTTCCTTACAACGCTTTATAAGGAATTCCCTTGAAGCCGTATCGCCGTATGCTTCGGCTATCAGGGTATTCAGTTCAATATAAAGCAGCTGTAATTCAAGCGCCGTGGGGGAATGGGTATCGAAAATAACCGATCCTTCCCGCTTGTCAAACTTGTCGGATACCCGTGAAAGCATTCGTCCAAGAATTTCATCATAGGTTACATCGTACATTAAAAGTTCACCACCTTTTCAGCATCCACATCACCGAAAACGGTGTGGGCGGTAAAAGCAACATGGATTTCGCCCTTTTGGGAAAGGTCAAACGCAAAATTATCCACGCTTTGAATCCGATCATCCCATGTCAGGGCTTCCGTGATCCGGCGCTCCAGCTCAGGGCAAACATAGGAAACAGGTTCGCCATACAAATCAAGCAATTCAATTCCGTAATTCCACGAATACATGACATATTGGTATCGTTCCGTGTTCAGGATTTTATGTATTGCCTGTCTCATTGCGTCCTGATCGTCTGTGTAGCCCCGTACAAGTTCGCTTGCGAGGTTCATTTTGTAGGTATGGGTTGGCTGTTTTGCCATCTCAAAATCCTGTTCGAGAAAGGCTGTGGCTCCGGGTATCATCCGATTCTATCCACCACAATATATTTTTGCC
>JAAVYX010000151.1 GCA_022791355.1 Clostridiales bacterium
CCCCATCTTTTGTCGCGTCACAAAAGATGGGGTCGCGCCTCGCGATACGGTATTGGTGTATTCCGATAAGGATATCTGGCGCGAAACCTCTCACTTACTAAGAAAAAAAGAGAAAGAAATCGAAAGCAAATCCTCCCTCACAGCTAATAAATCAAAACATATAATCAATTGTAAAGGAGGGCAAGACCATGCGAAAGGTATGCAGACGACTCTGGCGAACGGGCCTGGCTCTCTGCCTGAGCCTGAGCCTGCTCAGCGCCTGCGGCTGCTGGAGCGGCCGGGAGCTGACCGACTTGGCCGTCGTGATGGGGGTGGGGTTGGACCGGTCCGACCGGCCGGGAGAAATCCTGGTCACAGCCCAGACGGCCAAGGCCGCCGACATGGGAAAGAAGGAGGGAGGCGGCGGCCCGGCCTACTGGAACGTAAGCCAAAGCGGGCCGGACCCCTTATCCGCCCTGCGGGATATGACCGATACGGCTGGCCGGCAGCCCTATCTTTCTCATAATCAGATTTTAATATTTGGCCGGGAACTGGCTGAAGAGGGTATACAGAGCCATCTGGATTATTTTCTCAGGGACCGGGAGAGCCGTACCAACGTCTTTGTGGCGGTGGCCGACGGAAGCGCCGCCGGGCTGCTGGACCTTTCTCCTCCCTTGGAGCGGCTGCCCGCCCGGCAGCTTTACGGCCAGATAAAGGCCGGAGAGGATACGGGAGAGTGGCCGGCGGCCGATCTGCTGGGATTTGCAAATCAGCTTATGGAACGCTCCCGAGCGCCCTTGGCGCCGCTGTTCTGTCTTGTGGGCGAGGGAGAGGAGAAAACGGCCCAAATCATGGGAACCGCCGTTTTCAGAGAGGATAAAATGGCGGGCGTCTTGACCGAGACCGAGACCCGGGGAATGCTCTGGTGTCTTGGAAAGGTAGACGGCGCTGTGCTGGAGGTCCCGTTGGAAGACGGGCGGGCCGGGGTGGAGATTATTTCGGCCGCTGGTTATATAGAGCCGGTATGCGAGCAGGACGGCTCCATTCTGATGCGGGTGCGGGTGGAAGCCGAGGGGCACATGTCCGCCCAAGGCGGGGACGACAACCTGTCCGCTCCTGAGGAGATCGACCGGCTGGAGGCCGCCCTGGGACGGACCATACAGGCCGAGATCGAGGCCTCCTTCCAAAAGGCTCAGGATCTTCATACGGATATATACGGCCTGGGCAACTTGATACACCGGCAGCATCCCGCTCGCTGGAAGGAGCTGGAGGAAGACTGGCAGGAGTCCTTCCAACAGGTCCGGCTGGAGGTACAGATGGACGCGAGGGTCAGCAACACCGGCAGACTGACCCAGCCGGCCTTTCCAAAGGAATAAAGGTCCTACGCCCGACCGAAAGGAGAATACATTTTGGCCGCTGTTTTAGATCGTACCGCCCTTACCCCGCGCCAGCTCCTTTTTTCCACAGCCTGCGTGATCCAGGGCTCGGCGCTGCTTTCTTCCTTTGTCATGGCCCTTACGGGGCGGGAGTCCTGGATTTCCGCCCTGCTGGGTTTTTGTATCAGTCTGGGGCTGGTGTTTGTCTATACCGCCCTGGTCCGGCGATACCCCGGTAAAAACCTCTTCGGGATGCTGGAGGCCGTTTTCGGCCGGCCTCTGGGCCGTCTGATCTGCCTGCTTTACGTCTTCTTCTTTTTGACCATGATCTCGGTCAATGTAAACGACGCCACCAATTTTGTAGTGGACTATATCATGCCTCACACCCCGCCTCTGGTCATCGTGCTCACCTTTCTTTTTATATGCGGCTGGGCGGCCAAAAAGGGGATTGGCGGCCTCTGTAAAACCGGCTTTGTCTTTTTCGTCCTGGTCACGGCGGTGACCCTGGTCAATCTGCTTTTGCTGGCAAAGGATATGGACTTTTCCAATCTGCTGCCGGTCTTTCAGCTGCCGGTCTCCACCTATATAAAGGGGGGCTTTGTGGTGGCCTCGGTGCCCTTTGGGGAAATCCTGGTCTTTCTCATGGCCGCTCCGCTGGTGAAGGGGGGCGGCAGCCTGCGCAGACCCCTGCTCTGGGGACTGGGTATCGGCGCTTTTACCCTGCTTGCGGTTATTATCCGCAATGTGACCGTGCTGGGCAATCTGGCCTCCATCGCCTCTCTGCCCTCTTATGAGGCGGTGCGTCATATCCGGATGGCCGAGGTCATCACCCGAGTTGATGTGCTTTACGCCCTGGCCATGCTCTTTATCCAGTTTTTCAAGGTAGGCCTGTACTTTTACGCCGCGGCTTTGGGGCTGGCCCAGCTCTTCCGGCTGGACGGGTATACCTTTCTGCTGCCGGTCATGGGCGCCCTGGCCGCGGCCTATTCCTTTATCGTTTTCGGCCCCTCCATGGAGAACGCCTATTGGGGCTCCCATGTGGTGCCGGTGTTCGCCCTTTGCTTTGAGGGCCTTGTGCCCCTGCTGACCCTGCTCCTTTCCCTTTTGCGCGGAAAAAAGGGGCGGGAGAGAGCCGCGGCGGCTTCTCCTGGTATACCGGACGACTTTTCGTCCCCAAAGGAGGCGGCGATATGAGTCTTTTGTTGGCCGGTGGCTTTTTCCTGTTGGCGCTTATCGGGCTGCCGGCGCTGATACGGGAAAAACGCTGGCGGGAGCTGGGAGTCTTCGCCGTCCTTTGGCTGCTGGCGGCGGCGCTGGCCTTTCTGCTGGCCGCCGGCGTATATCCCCCCAGTCCCTTGGAAAGCTTTCGAGGGCTGGCTCAGCATCTATTGTCCTGAAGGAGGGCGGAGGAATGACTGCAATTATGCTTTGCGGCCGGCAGGACAGGGCCCTGCCGCGGGAGCTCAGCCGGGTGCTGTCGGTATGCGGCGGGGTTTGTCTGGATACCGACGAGGAGATTTCAGTAAAACCCGAATGCCGGTTCCTGCTTGTGCAAAAGGACCGGCCGCCCCGCTGGCGTACGCAGGCCGGCGTCTGCGTGCTGCCCCCCGACACGGGCGGCCTGCATCGTTGGCAGGTGCCGGCGGGGTTTGTGGCCGTCGCTCCCTCCGACGCGCCCGCCGCCTTGCGGATGCTGGAAAGACAGGGCGCGCCGGCCGTCGCCTGCGGCATGTCGGCGGCCGACACCGTAACCCTGTCCAGCATACATGAAGGCCGCGCGGTGGTCTGCTTGCAGCGCGTCTTGACCACCCTGTCGGGGGAGAAGGTGGAGCCGGGAGACTACCCCATAGGTCTGGCCGCGCCAATCTCCCCCTACGGCCTGATGGCCGGCATAGCCATTCTCCTGCTGGCCGGCGAGGACCCGGCCGCCGCTCTGACCAGCGCTATGGTTTAGGGAATGCTCCTAAAGTCGAAAAGGCCGTCTTTTTTTGAAAAGCGGCCTTTTTAAATAGAGACGGGCTGCGGCTGGGTCTCTGTAACGCGTCGCGTTGGATGTTTGCATGTATGCATGCATAGTGTATTTGGTTTGTTTTTAGTAGAGTTCTCTATCTTTATTTTTTAGCTGAGAGTGAGGTTTCGCGCCAGGTATAGTTTTATTATTACTCCAATACTCCTCGCGAGGCGCGACCCATTCTTTTTTAGAGCGAAAAAAGAATGGGGAGAAAAACGCTCGCGGGGGCGGCTGCCCCCGCGGCCCCCGCTGGCGACGGAACCAGAGAGGAATGCAACAAGTAGTGCCTCTCAGGAAGTTGGGAAGCCCAAAAATCGTTCCTATTTTTGGTCAGGCGCTTTAGAGCCTCTCAGCAACTCGGCGGGATGTAACAAGAACCTGGTCTATGAGCACACTCCCGCCGGCATGGATGTGAGCTTTAGCTGGCTACGTTTCACTTATTCGCCGGTAGCGAGTGGGAAACGGTAATCTTTCATTTGGCAACGAAGCCTGGGAGGAATGCAGGAAGTAGAGCCACTCAGGAACCTGGGAAGCCCGAAAGTCGTGCCAACTTTCGGTCAGGGGCTTGGCAGCCTCTCAGGAACTTGGCGGGATGTAACAAGAACCTGGTCTAGGAGCCCACTGCCGCCGACACAGATGTAAGCTTTAGTTGGGTACGTTTCACTTATGCGCCGATAGCGGGTTCTGACCGATAGCATTATTGAGAAGTAGGCGGAAAATAGAGAGATAAAAGAGAGCAGAGGGTAGGCCACAAAGTTTTAACGGACCCGGTTCATAGCAACGGGAGCAGATGAAAGAAGAGGCCGACTAGGAAAGGGGAGAACCTGTTAGCAACTACTGACGGGAAGCGTAAAGTAAGCAGCCAGTACTTGAGGGGAAGAGAGTGGAGTAAAAGGACAAGGTAACGGGGAGGTACCCCGTAGGGCGGGAGTCCAGA
>JAAVYX010000152.1 GCA_022791355.1 Clostridiales bacterium
AGCGTTTTTCTCCCCATTCTTTTTTCGCTTTAAAAAAGAATGGGTCGCGCTGCTAGATCAAGTATTGGAGTAATAACAAAAGGATACCTGGCGCGAAACCTCCCGCTCAGCCAAAAAACAAAAAAGAAAAAAATCTCTGCAATTCCAGCGCCACAGAGCCATAAAATAAAATTTTTCATATTTTTACGCACCCGTTCCCGCCCATTTCCGTAAAATAGGGGCAGGGAGGTGCAGCCGTCATGCGCTACAGAAGCTATCATACCCCCGCCCAAACCCGCCGCCGGCGCAGAATAGGCAGGGGACTTATCCTTCTTTCCATCCTGACGCTGCTATGCGTCTATTTGGTGGAAGCCAATCTGTTTCCCCTTGTGGAAAGCTATGCCGCCAACCGGGCCAAGGCCTTTGCGTCCGACCTGGTCAATGAGGCTGTGTCCCAGATTCTGCAGGAAGACGGCGTGTCCTATGAAAGCCTTGTCCGCCATCAAACCTTGTCCGACGGCAGGGTGACCTCGGTGGAGGCCGACGCTATGGCCATCGACCGCATCAAGACCGACGTCATCAACCGGATAAAAGAACTGTCGGATGAGAGAGACGAAAAGCTGCGGATTCCCCTGGGAACCCTGACCAACTCCAAACTTTTTATGGGACGGGGACCCAATATTGCCGTTAAGCTGCGGTTTTCGCCCTATGTCACATCGGACATAACCAGCGAATTTCAGTCGGCCGGTATCAACCAGACCCTGCACCAGATGATGCTCAAGGTGACTACCGAGGTCTACATGCTGATCCCAGGACAGCAAAGTACGGTGCAGGTGTCCACCGATTACTGTCTGGCCGAGACCCTCCTGGTAGGCGAGACGCCCGACGCCTACACCAACGTCACCGGCGGGAGTCTGGCCAACAATATCGCCGACTATGGAGCCGCGGCCCAGCCGGGCCAATAAAACGAGGGAAGAGGAGAGACCGCTATATGCAGGAAAGTATGTCGAAAAATGAGGCTATCCGCCGGGCGGAGGAGCTGCGGGAGCAGCTCAACTATCACAGCCGGAAGTATTACGTAGAGGACAATCCCGAAATCAGCGATTTTGCCTATGACGCGCTGCTGCGGGAGCTGACCGAAATAGAGGAAGCCTATCCTGAGCTGATAACCCCCGATTCCCCCACCCAGCGGGTAGGGGGCGCGCCGCTGGACCAGTTCGAGCCGGTAACCCATACGGTGGTGATGGAAAGCTTGCAGGACGCCTTCTCCTTCGACGAGCTCTACGCCTTTGACAAGCGTATGCGGGAAGCCTTGGGAGAGGAGGCCGCGCCTCTGTATTCGGTGGAGCCCAAAATCGACGGCTTGTCGGTTTCCCTGGAGTATGAAAAGGGCGTTTTTGTTCGGGGGTCTACCCGCGGGGACGGAACCACAGGGGAGAATATAACGGCCAATCTAAAAACCGTCGGCTCCATTCCCTTGCGTCTGACCCAGCCGGTGACCATCGAGGTGCGGGGAGAGGTTTACATGCCCCACAAGAGCTTTTTCAAGCTGGTGGAGCGGCAGGAGCTGAACGGGGAGGCTCCCGCCAAAAATCCCCGCAACGCGGCGGCCGGATCCCTACGGCAGAAGGACCCGAAGGTGACCGCCCAGCGGGAGCTGGATATTTTTGTTTTTAATGTGCAGCGTGTGGAGGGAAGGGACCTGAACGGGCATTTGGAGAGCCTCGCTTACCTAAAGGAGTTGGGCTTTAAAACCCTGCCCTTTTATATGGGATGCGACAGTATAGAAAAGGCGGCGGCCGAAATTCAGCGTATCGGGGAGAATCGGGGCGAGCTGGATTTTGATATCGACGGGGCGGTCGTCAAGCTGGACGCCTTCAGCCAGCGGGAGACTTTAGGCAGCACGGCCAAGTTTCCCCGTTGGGCCATCGCCTATAAGTATCCCCCCGAGGAGAAGCGGACCGTTCTGCGGGCCATCGAGGTGGAGGTAGGACGCACCGGCAAGCTGACCCCCACCGCCGTCTTTGATCCCACCCAGTTGGCCGGCACCACAGTGCGGCGGGCGGTGCTGCACAATGAGGACTTCATCAAGGAAAAGGACATCCGCATCGGGGATACCATCGTGGTCAGCAAGGCGGGGGACATTATTCCCCAGGTCGTGGAGGTGGCGGCCCACGGGCAGGATTCGGCCCCCTACGTCATGCCCCGGACCTGCCCCTCCTGCGGGGCCAGAGTCTTCCGGGAAGAGGACGAGGCGGCCACCTACTGTACAAACGCCGCTTGTCCCGCCCAACTGCTGCGGCATCTGATCCACTTTGCCTCCAAGGACGCTATGGATATTAAGGGCCTGGGCCCGGCCGTTCTGCGGCAGCTGGTGGAAACCCATCTGGTCTCCACGCCCGACGATCTCTACGCTCTGCGATTGGAGGATGTGGAGCAGCTGGAGCGGATGGGCCAGAAGTCGGCCGCCAACCTCTTGAGCGCGCTTGACAAATCCCGGCAAAACGACGTCTACCGGCTGATTTTCGGGCTGGGCGTACGGCATATCGGGCTCAAGGGCGCAAAGCTTCTGGCCCAGCGATTCGGGAGCCTGCCCGCCGTCATGGCGGCCTCGGCCGAGGAGATGGAGGCCATTGACGGGTTTGGCGCCATCATGGCCGAGAACGCGGTCGGCTTCTTTGGACTCCAGGAAACCAAGGACCTGGTCGCGCGTTTGCAGGCGGCCGGCCTGCGGATGGATTCCAATCTGGCGGCCAAGGAGGAAGGGGAAGATTGTCCCTTTGCCGGTATGACCTTTGTTTTGACTGGTACGCTGCCACACTTTACTCGGGACCAGGCCGCCGCTATCATCGAGGAAAAAGGGGGCAAGGTTTCTGCCAGCGTGTCCAAAAGAACCGACTATGTGTTGGCGGGGGAGGCCGCCGGCAGTAAGCTGACCAAGGCCCAATCCCTGGGCGTGTCGATATTGGATGAAGCGGCCTTTTTAGAACTGGCCGGCTTGCAGACGCCCTTCAAGTAGCCGTAACAAATAGCGGCGGCTCTGCTGTTTTGGTATGCGTCCGCTATCGCGGGCGCATACCATGGAAAGGAAAGCTGTTGGCGGGCTGCCGAAACGGCGTTTTTATTTCCTATCTGCCCGCTAAAGCGAGCAGGCGTTTTACCATAAAAGTTCCCCAGACGAAATGTTCTGAAGGACTGTTTTTATTAGGTTGCTAACGGTATTCTATAAAAAATTACCTTCACCCTTCTGCTCTTGTCTTGACAGGGAGGTGCGAAGCCTGTATAATAAATTTTACGCCGCTGTGGTGGAATCGGCAGACACAAGGGACTTAAAAT
>JAAVYX010000153.1 GCA_022791355.1 Clostridiales bacterium
AGCGGCGAGCCAAAATGGGGGCTGGCAAGGCCGCAGAATGTAGGCGGGCTGTCGCCCGCCTACATTCGAGAACGCTGCTAGCCCTCATTTTGGCCGCCGCTGGGCGTATTAGCCCTTGTCAATCAATGGTATGCAGATGAAAGGGAAAAGGCCGCCCCTTTGCGGGACGGCCTTTTATGTGTCGTTCTCTTCCTCCTGCGGCGGGAGGGGGGTGAAGCGTTCGCAGACCGGATGGTTTTCTGTTTTGACCGTGTCGGGGGAGAAACGGCATTGGCCTTCCGACATGGAGATGTATTTATCCAGTCGTCTGGCGAAGGGACTTCGATGCTTATGATAGTGGCGGTGGAAGTATTTGCAGTCTTGGCAAGTGGGTTCTGTTTCCATTCGGTATTTCCTTTCTTACCGGCGCTTTTTACTCGGCTCTTCAAAATAGCGGCATGCTTTTGTATCCTGCTTGCTGGCTTTTATTTTGGGATATATGCAGTGACCGTGTATAACGCTGCGGAAGCGCGTTTTTTGTTTTATGTAGTGCTGAATAAAATATTTGCAGCTTTTACACGTATTTTCCATAAAGCGTATTCCTCATAAATATCATTTGAATTTTTCTATTTCACCATTCTGCAATGCAAATTCGAGACATATCCCGATAAGTTCATTTCGGCTGCGGTTGGTTTGTGCACTGATGGCTTCCAATTGATTGGACAGTTGCTTTTTAATGCGAATGGAGAAGGTATGAAAGTCGTCTTCGCCCTTGGGATGTTTTTGCATAATCACCAATGGTTCGACCTTCATATTCTTCTCCCCCTTTGTGGGTATCATTATAGTTGTCAGGAAAGATATTGTATATGATTTGATCTATGACAATGATTATGGCAACGATTATGTTATCACTTTTATCATAGCCTTTGTTCGTCTGTTCTTTTTCTTTTACTATTTTGTTTGATTAGCGGGAGGTTTCGCGGCAGATTTATTTTTCTTTTTTGGCTGAGATAGAGGTTTCGCGCCAGATATCGTTTTCATATTTCTCCATTACCTGATCGCGAGGCGCGACGTCCTTTTCTTTGCGCGAAGAAAAGGACGCAAAAGACGCGCCAAAGGGAAACCCTTTCGACTGGGTTTCCCTCTGGACACCCTTCCTGAACGACTCAGAGGGCTCTGCCCTCTGGACTCCCGCCCTACGGGGTCCCTCCCTACAAATCTTCCCTTAACTCTACCTCCTTCCCCTCAGCCGCAGGCTGCAAACTTAACGCTTCCCGCTGGCTGCTGCTACCAGGTTCTCCCCATTTCTAGTCGGCCTCTTCTATCATTTGCTCCCGTAGCTATGAACGTAGTTTTGTTATAACTTTGTTGGCTACCTTCTACTTGCCGTCACTCTCCTACATCCCGATTGCTTCTTGCTAAAAAACTAAGAGTCATATCCCGCTGTCGGCGGATAAGTGAAACGTACCCAGCCGAAGCTCTCATCAGGGTCGGCGGGAGTGCGTTCATAGACCAAGTTTAGGTTACATCCCGCCGGGTTCCTGAGAGCCGCCTTAGTTCCTGACCAAAAATTGGTACGATTTTTGGGCTTCCCAGCTTCCTGAGAGGCGCTATTTGCTGCATATCTCTCAGGTTCCGTTGCCAGCGGGGGTCACGGGGGTAAGGCCCCCCAACCGGAGGCGTCCGGAAGGGCGCAGCCCTGGAGGTGGCGCCAGCGGCGCAGCCCTGGAGGTGGCCAAGGCGGCGGCCGTAGGCTCCGTAGGATACCGCAGGCGACAGCGCTTTTCTCCCCCTTCTTTTGTCGCGGGGCAAAAGAAGGGGTCTAGAGGCGCTTTAGCGCCGGGACGCCAGACGCTACTAGACCAGGTTTTGGAGTAATAAGAAAATGATACCTGGCGCGAAACCTCCCACTCAGCCTAAAAAACAAAGAAAAGCAAGCCCCCCGCTTAGATAAATAAAAAAGAAAAAGCGGCAGCTGACCATCCATATATTGGAGAAGCTTCGAGCTTGATTGGCCCCGGACAGAGGAGAGACCGAACAAAACGGCGCGTCCCTCCATCGTAGGAGGAACGCGCCGTTGTTTGCCTGTTCAGGAAAAAAATAGATGCTCAATGAGTATTTTTATGCCCATAAGGGTTAAAATACAGCCGCCGGCAATCTCGGCTTTCTGCTTGTATAAGCAGCCGAACCGCCGCCCGATATAGAAACCGGCTAGACAGATGACCAGCGTCACCCCGGCGATGATGGAGCAGTTTAAAAGTATACCGGCCAGGGTGGCGGTGCCGGTAAGGGCGAAGCTAACCCCAACGGCCAGCGCGTCTATGCTGGTGGCTAGAGAGAGCACCATAAGGGTTTTCATTGAAAATTCGGAAGCGCCGCCCTCGCAGGTCTCCCCGCCGCGGACGGCCTCCCAGATCATGTGTATGCCGATAAAGGCTAGCAGGCCAAAGGCGATCCAATGGTCTATCTTTTCGATACGCGCGCTGAAGGCGGCGCCCAGCGCCCAGCCTATAAAGGGCATGAACCCCTGGAAAAAGCCGAAGGAGGCTGAGGAAACGAGGGCCTGCGGGAACCGGGAACGGGTCTGCGTAATGCCGTTGGTGATGGAGACGGCAAAAGCGTCCATAGCCAAGCTGACGCCGATGAGGAAAATAGAGAGCATATCCATACGATTGGCCTCCCGACAAAAATCTTTTTTATTATAGTTACTTTCGGATGGCAAGTCAATATGACGGCAATATGGTTTTCGGTCAAGATTGGCGCCGTTGGGTTAAACGCCGGCGGTGTCGCAGGTTGGCGGAAAACGATTTCCGGGACGGCGTCCACGCGGCCAATCAGAAGCCTTGTAACCAGAAGAGCGCGAACAAAAGGGATTTTTTAAACGGCAGTCGGCACAAGAGGATGCGAATCGATATGTTATTATAACTATAATATTAACAAAAGTTTCAGTGAATCCCGCAGGGGTGTCGATTGCGATGTAATGAAAGATAAATTTTATATAAGTTGGGATTAAGCAACGCCAGCTTAGAATAGGGCGGATATAAAGACGCGGGCCCAAAACGGCTGGCGAAAGAGAAAAAAGGGATGTTTGTTTAGGAATAACGCACAAAGCGCAGTCCCTTTGAACGGACGAATTTTTTATTGCAATCCCAGAATGCTTATGGTATAATCATACAGCTAAAAGTGCGTGGACGCATCTTTTAGACAATATTACACACGCCCCCGGGATTGACGGGCAGGTGCTATAGGCGAGGCGGAGCCGAGCCGGAGCGAGCGTGCGCAGCGTGCGAGAAAGCCGACCGCAGGTAGCCGACCGCAGGTAGCCGACCGCAGGTCGGCACAGGCGCAGCCGAGCCGGAACGAGTTGCTGGTCCAGAAACCGGCCGGAACAATTGTATGCGCCGTCCAAGCCTATGTATCCCGCCAAGGAGACCGGGGCGGAGGAAAAACCTAGGAGGAATCAAACTATGGCAGTCGTATCCATGAAGCAGCTGCTGGAAGCCGGCGTCCACTTTGGACACCAGACCCGCCGCTGGAACCCCAAAATGGCCCCCTACATCTTCACCGAACGCAACGGCATCTACATCATTGACCTGCAGAAGACGGTGAAGAAGCTGGAAGAGGCCTACACCTATGTCCGCGACATCGCCGCCACCGGCAAGGACGTGCTCTTCGTCGGCACCAAGAAGCAGGCCCAGGAGTCCATCCGCGAGGAGGCTGTAAACTGCGGCATGCCCTTTGTCAACGCCCGCTGGCTGGGCGGTATGATGACCAATTTCCGCACCATCCGCCGCCGTATCGACCGTCTCAATCAGCTGCGCAAGATGGAGGAGGACGGCACCTTTGATCTGCTTCCCAAGAAGGAAGTCATCAAGCTGCGCCTCGAAATCGAAAAGCTGGAGAAGTTCTTAGGCGGTATTCAGAATATGAAAAAGCTGCCCGGCGCCATGTTCATCGTCGATCCCCGCAAGGAGAAGATCGCCGTGTCCGAGGCCAAGAAGCTGGGCATTCCGATCATCGCTATTGTCGATACCAACTGCGACCCCGACGAGGTCGACTGCGTGATTCCCGGCAACGACGACGCTATCCGCGCCGTCAAGCTGATCGCCCAAACCATGGCCGCCGCCGTGACCGAGGGCCGTCAGAACATGCAGGATGTAGCCGAGGAGAAGGACGAGGAGGAAGCCCCCAAGGCTCCCGCCCGCAATTTCCGGGACAACCGTGACCGCGGTACCCGCGCTCCCCGCAACGACAATCGCGGTCCCCGCGCTCCCCGCGCGCCTCGTAACGACGCTCCCAAAGCCGCGGCTCCCGCAGCCGCTGAAGCGCCCAAGGCGGAGGCCCCTAAGGCTGCGGCTCCCGCCGAGGCTTAAGTCTCCAGCGTCCTACAGATTCGGAATGAGAATGCTCGCTGAAACACGCGGGCATTTTTCCGGTAAAAAACGATAGAAACTTTTAGTCGATTGCGAAGGTCGGTGAGAAACGATTTGCTGGCGATTTTCCGTGTAACGGGGAAGGACGGCGCGAAAATTTTCGGCGGCCCTCAAAAAGAGAATCGCGGAATATATATGTAGCGAGCAAATCACAAGGCTGGGACGCATGGATAATGCTGACTTTTTGCGTTTTACAATCGGCTCATTATCAGAGAACTTTCAAAGGAGGAAATAAAAAATGGCAGCATTTACTGCAAAAGACGTTCAGTCGCTGCGCGAGAAGACCGGCTGCGGCATGATGGACTGCAAAAAGGCCCTGGTGGAAGCCGAGGGCGATATGGACAAGGCGGTTGACATTCTCCGCGAAAAGGGCCTGGCCAAGGTGGCCAAGAAGGCCGGCCGCATCGCCGCCGAGGGCGCCGTTGTGACCTATGTGGACGAGGCCGCCAAGGTAGGCGTGGTCATCGAGGTCAACGCCGAGACCGACTTTGTGGCCAAGAACGACTCCTTCAAGGAGTTTGTGAACATGGCCGCCGAGACGGTTGCCAAGCAGAACCCCGCCGACGTGGAGGCCCTGCTGGCCTGCACCATGCAGAACGGTCAGACTGTGCAGGAGTC
>JAAVYX010000154.1 GCA_022791355.1 Clostridiales bacterium
GACGAGTGGCCACAAGGAAAAAAGCGCGGGAATACTTTGTGTATTCCCAGCATTTTTGACGCAGTGGACCCCCTTATGTGTAGAATATAGAATATGACGGCAATTCCGATTTTTCAAACTGCCCCTAGTTTTTTTATTTTAAAAACGTCTGTCCGCAGAGCGGGCAGACGAGCAAAAAATAGCCGCTTTGCGGCTATTTTTTATAGTATGTAGTGACGATGATGTCCTGATCGTAATCCCCGTAACGCTTGCCGTAAATGGTCAGGCCGCCGGCGGGGTCGGCGTTCTCCTCCACCGAGACGCGCACATAAAACTGACTGCCTGTAAGCTTTAAATCGTCGATGGTCACATCGGAAATGCGCTCGTCGTCCATATACGACCCGCTGCCGTCTATGCGCAGGGTCTTCAGCAGGCCGTACTGACTGAAGCCCACCGGCCACCAGGAAGGGGAATACCTGCCCCGCCGGTCTCCGAAATTGCCGGGGCTGATCCAATTCCCCACCCTGATATGGTTGACGGTAAAGGTGATCTGGGAAGGCCAGTCGCTGCGGCTGCCGGGGTGCTCCGAACCCAGCTCCAGGGAAACAGTCAGCTTTTCCACCCTTCGATGGGAGTCGGTATTGGGCACGATATACTCCACATATCCTCTCTGAAACCAGAGCATTTCGGCCTCGGTCCGGGCCGCGTCCAGAAAGGCCAAGGGATCGTCCATCAAGCCGATAAACTGGTGGTCGCTGATGAGTCCGCAGCTAGGAACGGCCTTGTGCTTGTTATACAGCCCTACCGGCAGGGTGTATTTGACCGCGCGGCTTTCCGCCCGGCCGGACAGACGCACGGCCAGGTCGGTCTCAGCCATATAGCAGGTGCACTGATTGCCCTTTCCCGCCTGCTTGTCCACCGTCAGAATACCGGCCTCTTCCAGCTGCCGGACATGGCCGGAGACGATGGCGGGACTGATCCCCAGCTGTCCGGCCAACTCCCGCTGGTTGCAGGGATGCTCGGCCACCAGACGGATGATGTCCAGCCGGGTCTGACAGGCCAGGGCCTTGAATACGGGCAGACAATCGTCCTGTAAAGTGAGATTCATAATTTATGCCCCCATTTATTGGCTAAAAACAAACCGCATCTATACATATATTAGCAAAGGCAGGAAAAAAACGCAAACAAAATTAATGGATTGGTTAATATATTAACATATTTTTTTTCAAGACGCAATATCCAATACAAAAAAAATCAGAAATACGGTTGACGTATGCATGCATATGCGCTAAAATATAGTTGATTTAGGTTATTTATCTATTGCATATTAACCATATGATTAATATGCATGGCATGTTTTAAAGCGGCGTGTTTCCTGCGGCGAAGGGCGTCCTTTAAATAGAGCTGTGCGGCAAAGCCGGCGGCGCGGAAAAGGGGGATGCTATGAAGGTTTACAAATGGATCAATCTGGTGATGACCGCTCTGGTAGCGATCATGCTGGGCTTTGTGCTCGTAGACAGCTTCTTTTATAAAGAGGCTTTCGCGGGCGGCCGGGGGATGGACGGTATATTCGGCGCGTCCAATTCGGTATGGCTGGTGCTGCTGCTCAGCGCCTTTACGCTTATCCAAATCATCTGTTTTTTTACGGTAAAGCCCAAGCTGTCGGTTTACCGTATCGGGTTTTATGTGCTGCATATCGGCTTGGTGCTCTTTCTGGCCGGCTCCTTTTTCTATTATATAGGCGGGGACAAGGCCACCCTGCAAATGCCGGTGGACCCCCGCGGCTCCTACAATCAGTTTCCCCGTATCGAAACGCTGGTGGAGGGGCAGTCCCTGCGGGAGGCCGAGACTATCACCTTTGATTTCGATTTGGGGGTCTCCGAAATGCAGGTGATCCACTACGATCAGGAAAAGGACGGTACGACCGGCGTAAAATGGTACGACGCCAAGCTGATGGTCACCGGACGGACCGAATCCCAGCCCGCTTATTTGGACTGGGCGGTCAACAAGCCCTGCCGGGTGGGCGGCTGGAAAATCTACCTGATGGGCTACAGCGAGGAAACCCAGTGGGTGACCTTACAGGTGAAAAAGGACCCGGGCGAGCTGCTCTCCCTAGCCGGCATCTGGATGCTGCTGGGCGGCGGCGTCATGATGTGCCTAATCAAAAAGCGGAAGGCGGGTGACGAGGCGTGATAAACGGTCAACTGCCGGTAATCATTACCGTCTTTGTCTCGGCGGCCCTGTATTACGCCGCCTTCGGCTTGCACTTTTTAAAGAGCAAAACGGGAACCCTGCTGGCCCGCGTCGTCTGGGGCGCCGCTTTTGCGGCCAACACCGGCGTGGTGGTCTGCAATTGGCTGGTCAACGGGTATGTGCCCTTTGTGAGCATGTATCAGGTGCTCACCTTTCTGGCCTTCTGCTTTTTACCCATTTTCCTGTACATCAGCTTTATGTACAAGGGCGGCTGGATGGCCAGATACTTCTGCATCGCTTCGGCCATTTGTATGACCGGCGTAGGGGTGATGAGCGCCAAAAGCGGCCTGGAGCTGATCTGGCATTTTCCGCCGGCGCTCCAGTCGGTGTGGTTTGTGCCGCATATTCTCTGCTATATGATCTCTTATTCTCTTTGTACCGTGGCCTTTATCTTAACGGTGATCAGCTTTTTCGACCGAAATAATATCCAGCGGCTGGACGGCGGGGCCTACAATCTGGTCTGCACCGCCTTTCCCTTCATGAGCTGCGGCATGTTTTTCGGCGCCATTTGGGCCAACGCGGTCTGGGGCAACTTCTGGTCCTGGGACGTGAAGGAAAATTGGTCGCTGATCACCTGGCTTTTCTTTATGCTCTACCTCCACTTCCGGCGGCATCAGAGCTTACGGAAATGGTCCAAGCTGTTTTTGGCGCTGGGCTTTGTGGGCGTCGTGTTTACCATGCTGTTCGTAAACGTCATTGGCAGCGGCTCCCAGCACGCTTATTCCAGTTGAAACGGCGGGCAGCGCTTATGATCCGCTGCTTTCATGAAAAAGCGGCTTTGCGCATAGCGTAAAGCCGCACGTATCCTATCATACGATTCGCGCCGCACATTTTTGCGAGGTCCTTTGCCCTTTACAAAGCGATGTTTACGGTTTGGCTTTCAGCCAAACCTCTTCTGGCGTTACGGTTTGGCTTTCAGCCAAACCTCTAGGACCCTCCCATGCGGGGGGGCAATGCAGAAACCCGTTTTAACGCCGGGGCTTCAGGCCGTCTTTTGGACGTTCATATAAAGACGGGCCGCAGAGAAATTTATGGCGGCGGGCAAGCCTAACCGGCGAAAAGCAGGGAACGCTTGCAGCGGCGAACAGGTATGATAACCGGAGTTTCGGTTCCGGCTTCACAGGTAAAAATAACGGTTTGGTCGTTATTTTTATAGACATCGGGAGCAAGACGCCGGCCCCAGCGCCGGCGTCCCAGCCAAAGACGCGCGGGCGCTGGCGGCGCTTTTCGCGCAGGGCGCGGAAAACAATTACAGGAGGCGATATCGTGGAATCCAAGAAGAAAAAGCGGGTACTGGTCGCGGCAACGTCGGTGCTCGCGGTATCGTTCTTCGCCGGGGTGATGACCATTCTGGCGGCGAACGGTAAAATCGACCTGAGCGGGGTTCCGGTAGTCGGAAAGGCGGTTGCGTCGCTCACAGGACAGGCGGACGGCAACAGTCAGACGGCCAATCCGGACAGTCCCACGGCGGCGTATTTAAATGCGAAGGCCACCGCGTCGACGGCCTACACCTCGCCGGCGGACGTCCAGGCATCGGACGACGGCTTCCTTTACGTAGCCGACGAGACCGGCATGAAGGTACAGAAGGTCGCCCTGTCCGACCAGAAGATCAAGGCTACCTACGAGGCCGACGACCAAGTACACGGGGTGTACCTGAACGGCGACAAGGTCTACGCCCTGGTGGGCGGGCTGGACGGTAAGGTAGTGGCGCTGGACAAAAGTCTGAAGGCCCAGGCTACCATCGAGGTCGGCCACACCCCCGTCGCCATGACGGTAAAGGGAACCACCGGCTACGTAGCCAATAAGTTTTCCAATGACGTGACCGTGCTGGACCTGAGCGCCAACAAGGCGCTTACCGCCGTCAAGGTGGAGGGCCGGCAGCCCATGGCCTTACAGCTGGCGGGCGACAAGCTCTTCGTCGCCACCCATCTGCCCAACGATTCGGCCAAGGCCGACGTGGTGTCGGCCGACGTCTGCGTCATCGATACGGCCAGCAACAAGGTCGCCAAGAATATCCCCATGATCAACGGGGCCGGCGGCGTGAAGGACCTTTGCCTGTCTCCCGACGGCAAGACCATCTACATAGCCCATGTGCTGGCCCGGTACACCTATCCCACCACCCAGCTGGACCGGGGCTGGATCAACACCAACGCGGTCAGCATTCTGGATGTGGCCAAGGAGAGCTTTACCGCCAGCGTCCTGCTGGACGAGGTGGAGCTGGGCGCTTCCAATCCCTGGGGTATCCGGGTGAGCGAGGACGGCAAGAAGCTGGTCGTGGTCCTGTCCGGCACCCAGGAGGCCATGGTCATCGACCTGGCGGCCATGAACAGTAAGATTAACGACGTGCAGCGGGGAAGCGGCCTGGTGGCCAGCGTGGACCGCATCGCCGACTATCTGCCCTTCCTGGACGACTGCCGCACCCGTATCCAGCTGCCGGGCAACGGCGCCCGCGCGGTCGAGATCAAGGACGGCAAGGCTTACATCGGTCAGTACTACACCGGCGATATCGCCGTTTTGAATCTGGCCGACAATACGGTGAGCGCCATCTCCTTTGTCCAGCAGCCGGAGGACGACGCGGTCCGCACCGGCGAGCGGCTCTGGAACGACGCTAACTACTGTTATCAGAAGTGGGAGAGCTGCGCCTCCTGTCATCCCGATGGACGGGTGGACGGCTTCAACTGGGATAACCTCAACGACGGTTTGGGCAATCCCAAGAGCGCCAAGAGTATGCTCTATTCCCACCGCACTCCGCCGGTGATGGTGACCGGTATCCGCGCCTCCGCCGAGGTGGCCGTGCGGGCCGGTATGAAGTTCATCCAGTTTAACACCATGGACGAGGCTGGATTGACCGCCATCGACGAGTACATGAAGAGCCTGCAGCCCGAGCCCAGTCCCTATCTCAACCGGGACGGCAGCCTGACCGATTCGGCCAAGCGGGGCAAGGTGCTCTTTGAGGCTAACTGCGCCTCCTGTCATCCCGCGCCGCTGTATACCGATATGAAGACCCATGATATCGGCACCAACAACGACGTAAACTGGGAGAACCGCGCTTTCGACACCCCCACCATGGTGGAGGTATGGCGGACCGGCCCCTGGAATCACGACGGCTCGGTCAACGACCTGCGGGAGATCATCAAGCGGGACGCGCCCTCTTTAAGCGACGCTGAGGTGGAGGATTTGTTCAACTACGTCATGTCTATCGGCGACGAGGGCGAGGATTACGGCGTAGAGCAGATTTTCGGTAAGGACGCCAATGGCGAGGATCTGTACAGCGCCTTAAAGCCGGGCAGCACCCTGACCTCCTTTACGGTGCGCCGGCAACAGGAGGACGCGGGCAAGGCCAAGGTGAAATTCGATATCTGCGATAAAAACGGCAAGAGTCTGGTCAAGGCGGTGGAGAAGGAGCTGGGCGACGTCGCCTTTAACCGTTCGGTCTCGATAGACCTCTCCAATATGAAGGTTCCCGCCAATCTGGCCGAGGGCTCCTACATCAAGGTCACGATCACCGACGCCGCCTCCGGCGAGGCTGTGGCCAGCGATCTGATCATCAAGTATTAAGGAAAGGAGAACGGAAATGAATAAAAAGAGATTGCTTTCGGCCGTTCTTTCAGCGGCCCTGCTGTTTACCAGTCTGTTCTCCGCGGCTAATCTTCCCGTGATAACCGCTGCGGCTGCGACCCCCAAGGTCGAGACCCTGGACTCCTCTGAGTTGCTGGACAGTCTGATGGGTACGGCCACCTCCTTTATCACCATCAAGCACTATCAGCTGGGCGGCTCCCACTACGCTTATACCGAGTACCTGAACGAGACCATCGGCAACGGCTCGGATAATGCGGAAGGCCCCGAGCGCGGTTATTACAAGTCCGGCTCCCAGATGGTTTTGGTAGAGCTGGAAAAGAAGGGCGCTACGGTGCAAAAGACCGAGACCGTCCTTATTGACTCGCCCAACGGCATGCTCCGCGACCCCGACGTTTCCGCCGACGGCAAGGACGTGCTTTTCTCTTGGAAGCAGAGCGACGCGGACGATTTCCATCTCTACCGCGCCAACATTGAGGCGCTGCGTAAAGACAGCGCGGCCTATAAGCAGATCACCTTCGGCTCGGGCGATTCCCAGACCGAGCCCAAGTTCCTGCCCGACGGCAACATCGTCTTCAGCTGCTCCAAGATCACCCAAACCATTGACTGTTGGCACATTCCGGTGTCCAACCTGTACATCTGCGGGCCGGACGGCGAGAACATGGTGCGGGTAGGCTACGATCAGGTGCATACCACCTACCCCACCGTCACCAGCGACGGCCGGGTGCTCTATACCCGCTGGGATTACAATGACCGCAACCAGATGTACGTCCAGGGCGTTTTCCAGATGTTCCCGGACGGCACCAACCAGACCGAGCTCTACGGCAACGACGCCAACTGGCCCACGACCCTGATTCACACCCGTGAGATTCCCGGTACCTCCGACAAGTATATCGCCATCGGTACCGGCCATCACACCCGGCAGCTGGGCAAGCTGATGATCATCGATACCAGCAAGGGCCGCAACAGCGTCGACGCTGTGGACTACGTCTTCCCAAGTGAAAACGGCAATACCCCCAAGACCAGCGCCAGCGTGGATAACTTCGGTCAGGGCGGCCCCATGTACAAGTATCCTTACGCCCTCAACGAGAGTGAGTTCCTTGTCGCCTACGCGCCCAACGGCCGGCAGGGCGGCAATGATCTGGATACCCGCTTTAGTATTTATCTGATGAATACCTCCGGCCAGAAGATCAAGCTGGTGGACGGCGATTCCGGCATTCCCGCCAGCCAGATTGTGCCCATCAAGAACCGGTCCATGTTCGTGCGGCCCAGTATGGTCAACTACGCTTCCAAGACCGGCACCTATTACATGGGCAACGTCTATGAAGGCGAAGGTATGAAGGGCGTGCAGAAGGGCGACGCCAAGCAGCTGCGGGTCGTGGCGCTGGAGTACCGTTCCTACGCCATCGGCGCCACCAACGGTTCAGGCACCGGCACCTCCGATCCCTTCACTCCCATCGCTACCGGCAACGGCGCCTGGGACGTAAAAAGGGTGCTGGGCGTTGTGGACATCGAGGAGGACGGCTCCGCCCTCTTCAAGGTACCGGCCAATACCCCCATCTACTTCCAAGTGCTGGATAAAAACGGCGACGTGATCCAGACCATGCGGTCCTGGTCCACCGTTATGCCCAACGAGATCTTCTCCTGCGTGGGCTGCCATGAGGATAAGAACACCGTTCCCCCGGCCGGGGCCTCCAACACCTCTATGGCCATGAATAAGGGCGTGCAGGAAATCGTTCCCGAATCCTGGCAGGACCCCGATCTGGATCCTTATGATCCCTACGGCAGCGACAACGCTTTTGACTATACCGAAAAGATTCAGCCCATTCTGGACGAGAGCTGTGTTTCCTGCCATTCCAACATCCAGACCGCTTACGAGCAGATCAATATCGCCGCCTCGGCCGGCAACTCGGACGAAACGCCCTCTACCATTATCCCCAAGGGCGACGCCTGGAAGTTTACCACCTCCCGTCCCAGCCGGGACTGGAACGCCGCGGACTTTGACGACAGCGAGTGGTCTGCCGCCCACGCCCCCTTCGGCAGCGACAACACTGCTCCCGGCTCCCTCAACACCGTTTGGGAGAGCGACAGCATCTGGCTGCGGCAGAAGGTAAACATCAACAAGGCGCAGCTGAACGATCTGGATCTGTTCCTCCAGATCGCCAACACCCAGCAGATTACCGTTTACTTTAACGGCGAACAGGTGTATACCTCCGCCAACGCCGCCGCCGAATATAAGGATATCGCCGTCACCGACGAGATGAAGGCCCACCTCAAGCTGGGCGAGAATATCATCGCCGCGACGGCTACCAAGGGCGGCTCCGGGCAGTATGTAGACGTAGGGTTCGTCGGCAAGATTCATAAGGCGGCCGACGCTACCGTCTCCCTGTTCAAGACCGGCCAGACCTGGAAGTATACCACCAGCGCCAGCAACAGCATCGACGCAGGCTGGAATCAGATCGATTTCCGGGACAGCGCTTGGAAGTCTGGTCAGACCCCCATCGGCGAC
>JAAVYX010000155.1 GCA_022791355.1 Clostridiales bacterium
GCCCCGAGGGTCCGGCCTGGTCTACAGCTCCCAGGTGCCCAATAACCAGATCTTCTACCGCTACCAGAACCATATCCAAACGGCCGTTCCCCGCGCCCTCAAGCAGGGGCTGTATAACTGGGAGGTCACCGATTTAAAGGTGACCCTGGTGGGAGGGGAGCACCACACCATCCATACCCATCCGCTGGACTTTTTTTTGGCCACCCCCATGGCCGTCATGAACGGCTTGCAGAATACCGGTACAACCCTGTTGGAGCCTATGCAGCAGGTGCGGCTTTCCGCGCCGGAGGCGTATGTGGGAAAGGTCATCGGGGATATGATTGCCATGCGGGGCGTTTTCGATTCCCCAGTGATAGCCGGGGGACGTTTTACCATGGAGGCTAAGGTTCCCGCCGCTGCCTTTATGGATTATACCGTCCGGCTGGCCTCCCTCACCGCGGGCCGGGGGATGGTCAGCACCCGATTCGCCGGCTACGAGCCCTGCGACCTTTCGCTCGGGGCAACAGCCAAGCGCCGGGGCGTTAACCCGCTGGACCGGGAGAAGTGGATTCTCACCCAGCGCAGCGCCATGCGGGAATAAATTTACAGAAAATTCTATGTATTTGCTGGAATGTGTGCTATACTGAAATATATATGACGGATATGCCGCGCGCCTTTTTTTCGGTTGATTATTTAACAGCATATAGTTTTTGCTTTATGTTTGGGAAGTTCCGCGCCGGATATCCCTTTCGTATGACTTCGATACCAAATTGCGAGGCGCACCGTCTTTTCTTTATAGGGAAATCTTGCGTGCAACCCCGCGCTATACTAAATGTAAAAAGAAGAAAATCTAAAGCCAGGCCCTTCATCGTAATAAGAATATATTTAAAACCATCAAAATATACGCGGACAGGAGGCTTTGCCTGTGGCTTATAAAAACAAAATGGATTTCCACACCCATACGGATAATTCGCCTGATGCAGTGCATTCGGTCATGCTCCTGTGCGAGCGAGCGTGTCAAATCGGCCTGCGGGCCATCGCCATTACCGATCATTGCGAATGCCATGCATATAAAAAGGACCGATACGATCTCACGGCCCGCCAGTCCTTTTTTGAGGCGACCAAGGCCCGCTCGGTATTTTCCGGCCAGCTTATCGTGCTGCGGGGCGTCGAGCTGGGCCAGCCGCTGGCCGACGCCGACGCGGCCGCCGGCGCGCTGAGCCGTCCCTTAGACTTTGTGCTGGCTTCCCAGCACTGTCTGGCCGGCAAAGAAGACTTTTATTATATGGACTATACCCTTCCCGAGAACGACCCTCACGAGCTGCTGCATCTATACTTTTCCCAGCTTACCGATATCGTAGGCTGGGGCAAGTTCGACAGTCTGGCCCACCTGACCTATCCGCTGCGGTACATCACCGGGGTGCACGGCATACAGGTAGATATCACCCACTACTATGACCAGATGGACCGCCTGTTCCGCCTGATGGCCCGCACAGGCAAGGCGCTGGAGATCAACACCTCCGGCCTGCGGCAGGAGCTGGGGACCGCCCTGCCTGATTTGTCCCTTCTAAGACGGTTTAAGGAAGCCGGCGGGGAGTATATCACCATCGGGTCGGACGCCCATAGGGCCGACGATATAGGCGCGGGGGTGGAGGAGGGCATGGCCCTGGCCGCCGTGGCCGGCTTCAAATACGTCACCCTCTATCAAAACCGGGTGCCGGTGCAGATTCCTTTGATTTAGAGCCATACCTCAAAACCTAAAAAGTTCCGCGACTGGGCGTTGTCTTCCTGTACGCTATTCCCGTTCTGATTTGGTTTTTAAGAACTGTCTTAAATGGATAGATTTTCGCTCAGCCCATCTAAGCGAATGGCCTTTGGCCATTCGTTGCTTCCCGCAAGGGACACTCCTCTTTGAGGAGCGCTAGAGGGTTTCACAAAAATTTTGCTTTGCACGGCAAATGATAGGTTTTCGCTCGGGGCTTCTATGTGAACGTACAAAGGTCTTTTCTAGCGTCCCGGTACGAAAGTATTGCTCTGATGTCCCCGGCGCTATGCGCCTCTGCCTGGAGAGCCTGGCGCAAAAGCGCTTTTACATTGCTTTCCCGCAGGGGGAGGCCTCGCAAAAATATACCCGGAGCGTAATACAGCAAGAGAAAGGAGCCGTAAAAATGGAGATTAACTATAAGCTGTTGAACCGATTGAACGAGAACGCCCGCTATACCGACCGGGAGCTGGCGGTCATGCTGAATATGACCGAGGAAGAGGTGAGGAGCCAGATAGACGAAATGGAGAAGGCCGGCATCATCCGGAGCTATAAGGCGGTGGTGGATTGGGACCGGATGGACCGGGCCTATGTTTCCGCCCTTATCGAGCTGAAGGTTACCCCCCAGCCCGACGCCGGATTTGAGAATATCGCCCATCAGGTCATGCGGTTCGACGAGGTGGAGACGGTTTATCTCATGTCGGGGGGGTACGACTTGTGCGTCATCGTCACAGGGAAGACCTTTCAGGAAATCGCCATGTTCGTGGCCAAGCAGCTGGCGACCATGGCTGCGGTTACCTCTACGGCCACCCATTTCGTGCTGCGCCGGTATAAGGAACTGAACGTGGAGCTGTGCGATACAAAGAGCGACGATAGGGGGACCATGTCTCTGTGATGGATTACAATAAGATTCTCAATCCGACGGTCAAGGACATCAAGCCCTCGGGTATCCGGAAGTTCTTTGATATCGCCGAGGAAATGGAGGAGGTCATCTCCCTGGGCGTGGGAGAACCTGATTTTCCCACACCCTTTCATATTCGCCGGGCGGGCATTCAGTCTTTAGAGGAGGGCAAGACCCGGTATACCTCCAATTGGGGTCTCAAGGAGCTGCGAGGCGAGATCGCCCGCTGTATGGAGCGCAAGTACCGGCTCAGCTACGATGCGGCCGACGAGGTTTTGGTAACGGTCGGAGGCAGCGAGGCCATTGACGGGGCCATCCGCGCCTTGGTACGGCCGGGAGACGAGGTGCTCATCGTCCAGCCCAGCTTTGTCTGTTACGAGCCCATCACCTTACTGGCCGGCGGTACGCCGGTCATTTTGGAGATGAAGCCGGAGGACGATTTCCGTCTGACCGCCCAGGCCCTGCGGGCCAGTATCACCCCCAAAACCAAGGCGCTGATCCTCCCCTTTCCCAGCAATCCCACCGGCGCGGTCATGCGCCGGAAGGACTTGGAGGCGATTGCCGAGGTCTTGCGGGGAACCGATATCATGGTCATTTCTGACGAAATCTACGCCGAGCTTACATATGGGGACACGGCTCATGTGTCCATCGCCTCCATCGAGGGCATGCGGGAGCGCACGGTGGTCATCGGCGGCTTCTCGAAAACCTATTCCATGACCGGCTGGCGGCTGGGGTACGCCTGCGGCCCGGCCCCTGTTTTGCAGCAGATGACCAAAATTCATCAGTTCGCCATTATGTCGGCCCCTACCACCTCACAGTACGCGGCCGTCGAGGCCCTGCGAAACGGGGATGAGGACGTCCGCAAAATGGCTGAGGAATACGATATGCGCCGCTGCTTTGTAGTGGACGGCTTTAATAACCTGGGCCTTTTCTGTTTCGAACCGCAGGGCGCTTTTTATTGCTTCCCCTGTATTAAGAGTACGGGACTTTCCTCAGAGGAATTTTGTGAAAAGCTTCTGTACGCAGAGCATGTGGCCATCGTCCCCGGCACCGCTTTTGGGGACTGTGGGGAAGGGTATGTCCGGGTGTCCTACTGCTATTCTCTGGGACATTTGAAGGAAGCCCTGCGCCGTATCGCCCGTTTTCTGGACGGTCTGCGATGAGAGATATAGAAAACGGCGTATCCCTTTGCGATTGCGAGGACTACGATCCTGCCTTATTGGACAGGGCCATGGAGGCCCATTTTGCAGATCTTCAGGCGGACGGGCTGCTGCGCCCCGGTATAAAGGCGGTCCTGAAACCCAACCTGGTTATGAAGCGGCGGCCCGAAGAGGCCACAACCACCCACCCGGCGGTGGTGGCCGCGGTCGTCCGGGTCCTGCGAAAACGGGGGGTGGAGCATATCACCCTGGCCGACTCGCCCGGCGGGCTGTATAACCCGGGGGTCCTTTCGGCCCTGTACGCCTCCACCGGCATGAAGGAGACGGCGGGGGCCGAGGGCTTTTCCCTCAACCTGGATACCGGCTTTCAGAACCTGCGGGCCGAGGGGGCTGTCCGCTGCCATAGCTTCGACATCATAAACCCGCTGGCCGAGGCCGACCTCATTATCAACCTCTGCAAGCTGAAAACCCACGCCATGACCGGCTTGTCCGGCGCCTGTAAAAATATGTTCGGCGCGGTGCCGGGACTGAAAAAGCCCGAGCTGCACTGTCAGTTTCCCGACCGGGCGGCCTTTGGGGAGATGCTGGTGGACCTCTGCTGTCTGACTCGTCCCGCCCTCACCATTGTGGACGCGGTGGAATGTATGGAGGGCAACGGCCCCACCGGCGGCAGCCGCCGGCATATGGGCTTGACCCTGGCCGGCCGCAATCCCTTTTCCCTGGACCTGATTCTCTGCCGTCTGATCGGGGTCGAGCCCCGGGCCGTCTCCACCTGTCTTTCGGCTATAGAGCGGGGACTTTGTCCGGACAGTCCCGACAAGGTCGAGACGGCGGGAGACCCGGTTTCAGACTATGCAGCAGTCTTTCAGCCGCCCGATTCCCGTTCGGTGGACTTTACCGACCGTGCGCCCGGCTTCCTGCGGCGGCCGGCCGCCGCACTGTTCAAACGGGCGGCGCCCAAGCCGGTGGTTCGCCGTTCGGACTGCGTGGGCTGCGGGAAATGCGCCGAAAGCTGTCCCCAGCATATCATTACGCTGATTGATCGAAAGGCGCATATACAGTACCGGCGATGTATACGCTGCTACTGCTGCCATGAAATGTGCCCGGTGCGGGCCATCGATCTCAAACGCTTCGCCCTTTTTCGGTGAGCCGGCGGCTTGATTCGCCTCTGCACTTTGGACAGGCCGGTCGCGGAAGCGGGGCGTAAGCAAGGCTCGTGCCGGCCGGAATGTTTAGGTTCGGCTGCCGCCCGCCCTGATAGAACAGTACGTCGGATAGCCCTTATGCGGGACGGCCCGGATAGGCGATTCGATGAGTGGCGGGCGACGTTTCTCAGATGGGGCGGGCGGCGGATGCAGGACGGTCTTATGATGCGCTGCCAAAACGAGATTGTCTATGAGGGATTTCGCCGGTACAAGCAAGCGGGCCCGTAAGGACCGGCGATACGCTTCAGCGCGAAGCTTTCTTTTAGCGGACCCATTCAGCGGACGGCTGCGGCCAAAAACAAATGACAGATAGGAGAAAGGCCTCTTGCAGATCACAGTGAAAGCCCACGCCAAATTGAATTTGACCTTGGACGTCACCGGCCGGCGGCCCGACGGGTATCATCTGCTGGATATGGTGGTCCAGTCTTTAGACCTGGCGGATACGGTAACCCTTTCGACCAATACCTCAGGGGAAATCCTTCTGCGTACAAACGAAAAAGAACTGCCCGCGGATGAGAATAATATCGCTTACAAAGCCGCCGCACTCTTTTATCAAACCTGGGGCAGGACCTGCGAGGGATTACGAATCAGCCTAAAGAAACGTATTCCCCTGGCGGCGGGACTGGGGGGCGGCAGCGCCGACGCGGCGGCCGTCCTGTTGGGACTTAATCGTCTGAATATGCAGCCCTTCACCAAGGACCAGTTGGAGGATATGGCGCTGGAGCTGGGGGCCGACGTTCCCCTCTGCCTGACCGGCGGTACCTTGGAGGCCGGGGGAATCGGCGGGATCCTGTCGCCCCTGCCCGACCTGCCCGACTGTTGGTTTGCGCTGGTGCGGCCGGGAGAGAAGCCGTCCACCGGAGAAATGTACCGCCGGTACGACGCGCTGGATACCGGCCGCCATCCGGATACCCAAGGCGCGGTGGGCGCCATCTGCGGCGGGGACTTGGAGGAGCTGGGACAAAAGCTGTATAATGTCTTCGAACAGGTCTGGCAGACCACCGATATGGATACCGCCCGGCGGATCATGCGGGAACGGGGAGCGTTGGGCGTATCCCTCAGCGGCAGCGGGCCAACCCTTTTCGGCCTTTTCGCCAATCGGGACCAGGCCGCGAAAGCCGCCGCGGACCTTGCGCAGACCTTCGGGGACGCGCTGGTCTGCGAGCCTGTGGGCGCGGGCTGTGAAATCGACGATTAATCGATTCGCGGGGAATGTGATGCGGGCTATTTTTAATAAGCGGCCTTGCGGCTTGTTGTTGCGCGGGCCATTCCTCTTGAGAGCGATATATAACGGTAGGCGCTTATTACAGTATCTGCGCTACTATTTTTTCGCCTGCCCGCCCGTCCCAGCGGACAGGCGCTTTAAATTGAAAAGGCCCCGGGCCGGGACGGCCTGGGGGCCGTTTTTATAGATTGCCAAAACAATCTATACTTTGCACGGCAAAGCATAAAAAATATTTTCTCCTTTCCGTATATTCCGGAATTTTCCAGACCATCCTTTTTTTACCGGCATCTTACATAAAGCCGCCGGTAAAAAATGAAGGAACAGGAGAAATCTGTATGTTATACGCGAAACGGAAACCCATCGAGGCCGCGGTTTTTATCGGACTGGTTTTAGCCCTTCTTTTATCTTTGGTAGGCTTTGACGCCCACTGCGGCGAAATTCGGGAAAACGTCCTACGCCTACATGTATTGGCAAATTCGGATTCCGAGGCGGATCAGGCCCTCAAGCTTCGGGTGCGGGACAGGGTTCTGCAAGCGGGGGAGGAGATTTTTGCTGGAAAGTCTACCGAGGCCGAGGCTTTAGAGGCCGCGCGGGCCAACATCGCCCTGCTCCAGGCCGCCGCCGAGGAGGAGATCGCCCAAAGCGGCTACGGCTATCCCGTGCGGGTGGAGGTGGGCCCTTCTCGCTTTGATACCCGGGTCTACGACGATTTCACCCTGCCGGCCGGGGAGTATGAGGCGGTGCGTGTGCTCATCGGCGAGGCGGCTGGGCATAACTGGTGGTGTGTTATGTTTCCGGCAGTCTGCCTGCCCGCGGCCGAGAAAAGGGAGGACCTGTCTCAAGTGCTGGAGGGAGAGAGCCTAAAAATTGTGGAGGAGCCCGCGCAGTTTACCTTCCGCTTTAAGGCGGTGGAGGTCTACGAAGGCATCCGGGACAAAATCCAGTCCTGGTTTTAGGATACGGGCGGTCTGTCGGCCGGATGAATTTGAAAAAATGGAAATTTGCCCTTGCATTTTGTCGCCAGGTATGGTAATATCATTTTGTTAATGTGATGGAATGAGGAAATGAGGTGACAGCATGAAAGAGGGTATTCATCCCAAGTACGAGAAGGTCGTCGTCAAGTGTGCTTGCGGCGCTGAATTTGAGACCCGTTCCACCAAGAAAGACATTCGTTTGGATATCTGTTCCAAATGTCATCCTTTCTTCACCGGCAAGCAGAAGCTGGTCGACACCGGTGGACGTGTAGA
>JAAVYX010000156.1 GCA_022791355.1 Clostridiales bacterium
TGTGGGTGGGCAGCCGGGTCTTGTCCTTCTGGCTGGTGATCGCCGCCGCTATAACGGTGGGGCTGTACCGATTGCCCACGTCGTTTTGCACAATAAGTACCGGCCGCACGCCGCCTTGCTCCGAGCCCACAACCGGACTCAGGTCCGCATAGTAAATATCTCCGCGTCGAATTGTCATATCGTCTTTCACGCTCCGCTTTCTTTATCGGGTTAATGCACCTTTATTTTTCCCCTTCTCACACGCTTTTAATCATCTGCGCGCCATAAAATTCATCCGCCGGCTTTATGGGCGCAGCCGTCCGTCTCGCTGGATTCGGACGGGCTTACTACAATATATGCATAGACCCGGCGTTTGGACAAGGTAACGGACAGAGGGCGGCGGCCAGGCCCGCGCTCCGTACAGGTATGCCGCCAGTCGTCCTTTCGCGGATCGAACGGCTGCTTTTGCCTCCTCTTATTTCCCCGGCAATATTCACAAAGCCGGGCGCTGGGAAACCGGAATGCTGTCCATATACGAAAAATTGGCCGCCGCCCCTTGCAAGCCGTCCCCGAATGGTTTACAATTCGGTAGAGATATCCATGGAAAGCCCGCTGTAAGCTAAGATGAAAATAACGTCTGGCTAAAAACCATACGCTTGCCGCAAGAGAGAATATACGATCCGCGTACATTTTTGCGAGGTCCATCGAACCCCTCACAAAAATTTTGCTTTGCAAAACAAAGCATACCATCAGTTGAAAAAGCGACTATACGCTTACCCACGCACGCTGCGCTGTCTTCGTCGCCTGTTGTGGAGAGCTGGACAACCGATCGCCGGCCTCATAGCCGGCTTGCTGACGGCCGCTCCCGGAAGAAGCTGCCTGATCCGCCTTGTCTGCGAGGATCTCCTCCCGCAACACGCCGCAGGACCAAAAGGCGATCCCAAATAGAAGCTAACTAGACCGCCAATCCGAGAACGCGATTAGCCTAGTACCTTTTGAGCCTCTCTCGAGAGAGGCTTCCAGGCGTGTTGTCCCTTGGCGGCAGACGGCAGGCAAACATAAGACCTTTCGTCCGCCGGCTGTCTGGCCGGCGGCTTTATACGCTATATAAAAAGGAGGAGGCCCTTTCATGACCAAAGATATGACCCAGGGCAGCCCCGCCAAGCTGATCCTGTTTTTCACCATTCCGCTGCTCATCGGCAACCTGTTCCAGCAGCTCTATAGCATGGCCGACACCCTTATTGTCGGCCGGACGCTGGGGGTCAACGCGCTGGCGGCCGTGGGCTGTACCAGCAGCATCATGTTTTTTGTCCTGGGCTTCGCCCAAGGCCTGACCGGCGGCTTTTCCATCGTCACCGCCCAGCGGTTTGGGGCCGGCGACCAGGATGGGGTACGCCGCAGCTTCGCGGTCAGCATCCTGCTCTGCGCTATCGTGACCGCTGTTCTCACCACTGTCAGCGTCCTGCTGGCCCGGTCCATTCTACAGGTCATGCAAACTCCCGCCGACATCATCGACGACGCGTATCGTTACATTGTGGTCATCTTCGCCGGCATCGGCGCCTCCATGCTCTTTAATCTCCTCTCCAACACCCTGCGGGCCTTGGGAGACAGCCGCACCCCGCTGATCTTTTTGGTCATCGCCTGCGTGCTCAACATTATTCTGGACTTTACCCTCATCAAGTATGCGGGCATGGGGGTGGCCGGCGCGGCGGTGGCCACGATCATCTCCCAGATTTTCTCCGGCCTGCTCTGTATTCTCTATATCATCCGGCGTTTCCCCGCGCTCCATTTGAAAAAGGAGGACTGGCGCATGAGCCGCCGGGATATCTGGGCCCATATCCGGATGGGGCTGCCTATGGGCTTCCAGTCCTCCATCATCGCCATCGGCGCCATCACCATCCAGTTTGTGCTCAACAATCTGGGCTCTCTCTCGGTGGCGGCCTACACCGCCGCCCAGAAGGTAGACGCGCTGGCCGTGCAGCCCATGATGTCCTTTGGCATGACCATGGCCACCTACGCCGGCCAGAACTACGGCGCCGGCAACATTCCCCGGATTTCCAAGGGCGTGCGGCAGTGCGCCTTGATGTCGGTTGGCTTCAGCATCGCTATGGGCCTCGTCAATATTTTTGCCGGTAAATTTCTGGTGGGCCTTTTTGTCAGCGGCCAGCCCGAGGTGGCCGGCCTGGCCCAGGTTTATCTGACCATCAACGGCGCCCTCTATTTTATGCTGGCTATTCTCTTTGTGGTTCGCTATACCTTACAGGGGCTGGGACAAAGCTTCATCCCCACCCTGGCCGGCGTTATGGAACTGGGTATGCGCTGCTTCGCGGCCATTATACTGGCCCGTTTTTTGGGCTTCGCCGGGGCCAGCGCCTCCAACCCTCTGGCCTGGTTCGGCGCTCTGGTTCCCCTGTGCGCCTCTTTCCTCCTTACCATGCGGCGGCTGAACCGGGCGTATAAAGAACATCCGCAGGACGCCGCGGCCTCCCTCTCCCCCACGGCTCCCGCAGAAGAAACGGCCGCTGCCGCAAACGAATAAGGCGATGATGAAAAACAGCCGCTTTAGGAGCGCTGCTTTCAGAAACTATGTAGGGGCGCATATTATGCGCCCCTACCATGTTTTCCTGTAGCAACGTCCCTTTCGGACGGCTGTTTTTGCATCTCTGTCCACAAAAGCGAACTGACCCTTTGTTACGGCAAATGCGTAACCGTGCACACCATAAAGCACCGTTTTCCGCCACCCGCTTCAAGGGATAAAACAAAGGCTATTATCAGGCCCAGGACAGAACGGTCCAAACAGCCCTTTTATACGGCCGGATAGGGGGAAATGGAAAAAGGCGGGCGGAACGTTTCATGCGTTCCGCCCGCCTTTTTATCTCGGCTATTCGTCTTGCCTAGACCTAGGATGAATATGCAGAGGATTCCCGCTCCATACGGAACTACGCGGACAGCGCTGCGCCTCCCGTGCGCCGCCTCGGACAATTCCCATACCGGGTCGCGATTCCTATAAACCCCAGCGCCCGTCGCACCCTTAGGCCGTAACCACGCTGTTGGCCTCCTGTAACCCCAAGTACTCGATGGCGTCCTCCCGCATCTTGTACTTCAAAATCTTACCCGCAGCGTTCATGGGGAAAGCGTCCACAAATCGGATGTAACGAGGGGTCTTGTGCTTGGCGATATGGGTGACGATAAACTGATGCAGCTCCTCCTCGGTCAGGGTCTCCCCTTCCTTGAGAATCACGCAGGCCATAATCTCCTCGCCGTACTGCTTATCCGGCACGCCGATGACCTGTACGTCCTTGACCGCCGGATGGGTATAGATAAAGTCCTCGATCTCCTTGGGGTAAATATTCTCGCCGCCCCGGATGACCATATCCTTGATCCGGCCGGTGATCTTGTAGTTGCCCTCGGGAGTGCGCCGGGCCAGGTCCCCGGTGTGCAGCCAGCCGTTTTGGTCGATGGCGGCCGCTGTAGCCTCGGGCATCTTGTAATAACCCTTCATGATGTTGTAGCCCTTGGCCACAAATTCGCCGTCCACATTGTCGGGCAGGTCCTCGCCGGTTTCGGGGTCCACAATCTTGCATTGCACCCCCGGCAGGGCCCGGCCCACCGTGTTCACCCGTACCTCCAGGGGATCGTCCACCCGGCTCTGGGTACAGCCCGGCGAGGCCTCGGTCTGGCCGTAGACGATGGAAATCTGGGTCATATGCATCTTGTCCACCACGTCCTGCATGACCTTGATGGGACAGGGACTGCCGGCCATGATGCCGGTGCGCATATGGGAGAAATCGGTCTTTTCAAAATTCTCGTGCTCCAGCATAGCAATAAACATGGTGGGCACGCCGTGGAAACAGGTGATCTGCTCCCGGTTGATGCAGTCCAGAGACTGGCGGGGCGAGAAATAGGGCATGGGACAGAGGGTAACGCCGTGGGTCATAGAGGCCGTCATGGCCAGCACCATGCCGAAGCAGTGGAACATGGGCACATGGATCATCATCTTGTCCGCCGTGGACAGGTCCATACAATCCCCGATGTTCTTGCCGTTGTTGACAATGTTATAGTGGGTCAGCATAACCCCCTTGGGAAAGCCGGTGGTGCCGGAGGTATACTGCATATTGCAGACGTCGTGACGGCCCACGCCGGCGGCCCGGCGCTCCACCTCGATGGCCGGGACCTCCTCGGCCCTTTCCAGCGCCTCCTCCCAAGTAAGACAACCCGGCTGCTTGGAATCCACCGTGATGATGTTGCGCAGGAAGGGCAGCCGCTTCATATGCAAGGGCTTGCCCGCCTCGGCCGACGCCAGCTCGGGACAGAGCTCCTTGATGATTCCCACATAGTCGGAATCCTTAAAGCCGTCGATCATGACCAGGGTGTGGGTGTCCGACTGGCGGAGAAGGTATTCGGCCTCGTGAATCTTATAGGCGGTGTTGACCGTCACCAGCACCGCGCCGATTTTGGTGGCGGCCCAGAAGGTGATGAA
>JAAVYX010000157.1 GCA_022791355.1 Clostridiales bacterium
CAGTAGAGCATAGCCTTGGCGGGCTTGCCGCAGCACACGCAGGTATCGGACAGCCGCTCCTGTACGAAGGGGATACACCGAGAGCTGACGCCGGCCTCCTCCTTGAGCTTTTCCTCACAGGCCTGATCGCCGCACCACATGGCCTTGATAAAGCCGGGCTTTTCCTCGGCGATTGCCTTCAAGCTGTCGAAATCCAAAGCGGTATAGGTCATTTTTTCCCGGCGGTCCAACGCCTTTTGATACAGGCCGTCGTGCACGTCCCGCAATAGGGCGGGAATCCGCGCCTCCAGCTCGTCCAAGCCGACCACGGCCTTTTCCCGGTTATCCCGGCGGACGACCACGCACTGGTTGCTCTCCATATCCTTGGGGCCGATTTCCAGACGCAGGGGCACCCCCTTCATCTCGTGCTCGGCGAACTTCCAGCCGGGAGAATTGTCGCTGTCGTCCAGATAAACCCGGCAGAGCTTTTGCAGCCGCTCCTTCAGCTCCCGGGCCTTTTCCAGCACGCCGGGCTTATGAGAGGCGATGGGGACGATCACCACCTGACGGGGGGCCACCGCGGGAGGCAGGACAAGGCCGTTGTCGTCGCCGTGGGACATGATGATGGCGCCGATCAAACGGGTGGACACGCCCCAGGAGGTTTCGTGAGGGGTCTGGAGAGAATTGTCCCGTCCGGTAAACTGCACGCCGAAGGCCTTGGCAAAGCCGTCGCCGAAATAGTGAGTCGTCCCGCTCTGGAGGGCCTTGCCGTCGTGCATGAGGGCTTCCACCGTATAGGTATCCTCAGCCCCGGCGAACTTCTCCTTATCGGTCTTGCGGCCCTTGATAACCGGAATGGCCAGGGACTGCTCGCAGAAATCAGCGTAGAGGTTCAGCATGTCCAGGGTTTCCTGCCGGGCCTCCTCGGCGGTCTCGTGCATGGTGTGGCCCTCCTGCCACCAGAACTCCCGGTTGCGCAGGAAGGGACGGGAAGACTTTTCCCAGCGGACCACCGAACACCACTGGTTATAGAGCTTGGGCAGGTCCCGGTAGGAATGGATCACGTGGGCGTAGTGCTCGCAGAAAAGGGTCTCGGAGGTGGGACGGATGCAGAGCCGTTCGGGCAGCTTTTCCTCGCCGCCGTGGGTCACCCAGGCCACCTCGGGGGCGAAGCCCGCAATATGGTCCTTCTCCTTCTGCAAAAGGCTTTCGGGGATAAACAGGGGCATGGCCACGTTTTCGTGACCAGTCTCCTTAAACCGCGCATCCAAAATACGCTGGATGTTTTCCCATATAGCATATCCATAGGGACGCAGGATCATACAGCCCCGTACGCTCGAATAGTCTACCAGCTCGGCCTTTAAGACCACGTCTGTATACCACTTGGCAAAGTCCTCCTCCATGGAGGTTATGGCTTCCACCATCTTCTTATCCGCCATGACGCGTTTCACCAAACTTTCCTATCTTTCCGCCCAGCCCTTCATGCCGGGCGCACTGTTCACATAATATAGTATTATATTAGATGTTTCTCCCTTTTGCAACAGGAATATGCTAAAAAGTTCAAATCCATTCCCGGGGCGTATGGTTGTTCCCCGTTTCGTCGGCGGAAGGAAGCCCACTCCGTGCATGAAGCCGGAGAAGGACTCGCAAAAAGCCGCCGGACGCTTTCCGGCGGCTTTTGGAAACTCGGATTCGAAGCAACGCGCTCAGGCCTTTCTGGCCAGAAGCTTGCAGATTTCCATCACGTCGGTAATGGTGAATCGGCCGTCCCCGTCCAGGTCTCCCCGCTGCATTTCTCCGGCCGTGGGGGCCTTGCCGACCGACTGGCGGGCCAATACCTTGCAGGCCTCCATCACGTCCTGGATGGTCACGTCGCCGTCGCCGTTCAAGTCGCCGGCCACCGACTGCTCGGAAGGGCCGAAAACCAAAATTTCGGCCGATATGCCAGCGGGCAGATAATAGCAGATAATAAGAGAAGGTAAGACGATCCTCTTGGGCTGTCTGTTGGCCGACATAGAGCAGGTTTCCGGCCGCCAGCGGATCCTCGGCGGTAGCGTCCTGCACGGCCAGAAGCAGATACCGGCCGTCGGGAAGCGTACTCTGGATGGTGTGGCTGTACCCGCCGTTTGCGGTCGCAACATTGGGTAAGCTCTGTGCAGAAGATGCTGCGGCCGACAAGGCCGTCCGAGCAGTTTTCGCAACAAAGGGGATCTTGTTATCCACTGCGTACTGCTGGGCATATGACCCGGTAGGGGCGCAGATGGTCAGGTTTGGACAATAGGGAAAGCCACAGCCATTAATAGTTGTAAGGCGCAAGGGCAGACTGACAGATTCCAACCGACTACAGCCATAAAAAGCATCATCTATCTTGGTTACACCTTCCGGTATTACAATGGAGCGCAAAGCAGTGCATTGGTAAAAGGTATTTTGACCAATCATTATGAGACTGGAAGGAAGGATAACCGATTGAAGTTGACTATATTTGCCAAAAGCCCACTCCTTTATTCCTAATATTCCTTCTTTCACAACAGCTCCTGTCAGCTGCTGTCGCACCGTTTCCTCATCATCCCCAAATCCAGTAAACACGCCGCTGCCGCTGATTACCGCTACGCCGTTTTCATAGAGAGCCCAAGCGACACCGTTATTACAGTCCCCCTGCAAGATTACCGATCCGGATGGCTCTAAATCAGGATCAACCGGCTTATTCGGTTCGATCACGCCGGTAAACCGCAAAACAACCTCTACCGTGCCGGGCTCATACAGCTCAAACTGTCCGCCGGCAGGAGTTACTATCTCATAATCGGGAGTAGTCACGGCTATGGTATGGCGGCCGGGCGTATAGTAAACGTTGCAGCTGCCCTGCCCGTCGGTGGTCCCGCCGCCGATGGCGATGCCGGACAGGTGATGGCCTTCGGCGTCCATCACCTTATAGGTAACCCGAATTTGCCTGTGGGGACAGGAGCCTAAGCCAAATTCCCGATTGTCCAGAGAAAAATAAAAATAGGCCTTGTCGGTGGTCCAGTGAACCAGATTTGCCGTCCACTTATGCTCAAACCAGGTATCCTTGCCTATGGCGGCCGTGGCCGTGACGCTCCCCTCGCCGTACGCTTCCCCGTTGATACAACTTTGACAGATATGCCGCACCGCTTTATCCATACCGTCGGCTTTTTCCAACTTGCCCGTAATATGCAGCCCCACCTGGCCGGTGATGGAAAAATCCACGAACTTTTCGCCAAGCAGATTTAAATAAGGCGAAAGGTCGATACCGAAAAAAGCTTGCCCGCGGCCTCGGTCTTGCTGCTGAAGGTGGGCGGCGTACACTTATTCACAAAGCCGTTCACCGAATCGTACGCGCCTCCACTGTGAATTTCAGCGTAGCCGTCAGCTCGAGGGAAGCGTCGGCCGTGGCCTTTAATTCGGGCCGGATTCCTATGTACAGACCCGGCACCGGCGACATACCCAGCTCCCCCAGCTTTGCGGAAAACCAATAGGGCTCATAGAGCACCTTGACGGTTCCTTTGATTCCCAGATTCAAACGGCCGTTTATCTTCCAGGAAAACTTGCTGTCCCCATCGGGAGCCGACTCGCTCTTAAGCTCAAACTTTTTGGTCTTCTCTATGGAGCTTTCGCCCCCGATCCGGGACGAGGGGCCGACGGGCCGTATTCTCCGAATAGACTTCCGGCTCATAATCCACATCCCCAAGGTAGGTCACCCCCGGGTCGGACGTGCCCTCTTCCATCACAAAGTCCTGGGTCTCCCCGCTGGTATCGACCTTCACATAGTCGAAGATTTCCGAAACGCCGGTCTCCTGGGCGGCCAGGGTGACGGTATCCCCTTCTGTCCGAATCTCCCCCACCTTGATAACAATCATGGTCTGGGGATTCTCCGGGTCGCTGTAATAGAATAGATCCCCCGGCTGCAAGGCCGAGATTTCCCCGCCCGCCTTTTCAAAGGTATAGATCTGCGCCGTCTCGTCGGCCGACAAAAGACGGTTCTCCTCCGGCCCGGCCGCCGCCTGCCTGACTCCTTCCTTTAACACCATGAAGTTATTGGCCGCATCCCCGTCCAGGTCGACGACCCGCTCGGCGGGGAAATCCTGGGCGGTCTCAGCCATAAAGCCGGCGTAGGCCTTGGTATATTCCACGCACTCGTAAGCGTCGCAGAGGGGAGGCCAGGTCCTCGTCCAGCAAAAAGGCCCGGACGATAAAATAATCCGGCAGGGTCTCCAGGTCAAATTCCACCTGCGCCGTTTGGTCCCCCGCGGAAACAGGCGAACGCCCGGAGGCCAGCATGACCTGGGTCTCCTCGTCGTACACCGCGGCCAATAAGGTTCCGCCGACGGCTGTATGTAAGCTTACCTGGGCGGTGCGCCCCGTCACCGTTATGGCCGACAGGCCGGTTTCCCCTCCCTGTTGCTCCTCGCCCGCCGGTTCCTCCAGCGCACCGGCCAGCAGCCGGCCCACCGAGTTGGTGCCCGCGACGCAATAGTCGCTCTGCTCTAATTGGGTCGCTCCGCCGACTCCCCGGCGGCGGCCGTTACGGGCAGGGCCGTGAAAAGCAAGGCCGCGCCTAGAACAAGGGACAAGCCCCGCCGCAGACCTCTTCTTTGGCGTTTCTTCATACCGATCTCCTCGCTTCCTCTGTTTCCATCGGGTTCTTTTCGATATCATGCGCCTGTTTCCTTTTTAAATTAGGGCTTGTTAGAAAATAGAGGAATTGACGGAATTTTCGCACAGGACGAGTGGCCACAAGGAAAAAAGCGCGGGAATACTTTGTGTATTCCCAGCATTTTTGACGCAGTGGACC
>JAAVYX010000158.1 GCA_022791355.1 Clostridiales bacterium
CCCAGCTTTTCCCCCGCCTCCACCGCCGGACGGGTGAGGATGATGCGGTTGACCTGTTTGGCCCGGAAGGCCGCCACCGCCATGGCCACCGCCAGGTAGGTTTTACCCGTGCCCGCCGGTCCCACGCCGATGACCACCGTATTGTCCCGGATGGCTTCCACATACTTCTTCTGTCCCAGGGTCTTGGGCTTGACCGGCCGCCCCTTGGTGGTGACGCAGATACAATCCGACTCGGCCAGGCGGGTCATGCCGGCCTCGTCCCCGTCCGACACCAGGGAAATCACGTACCGAATGTTCTGCTCGGTCAGCGTCTCCCCCTTGTTGACCAGGGTGAGCAGGCCCTGCATCGCCCGGCTGGCCTTGTTCACGTTTTCCGGCTCGCCGCTGATTTTGATTTCCCCCTCCCGGGAATTGATGGACACCGCGTACTCGGCCTCCAAAATTTTTACGTTTTCATCAAAGCTGCCGAAGAGGTTTACCACCTGCTCCATGCGGTCGATGCTGATGGTCTGTTCATACATAGAGCTTTCCGCCTTTCCAGCCGTCCGGAAAAACGCGGGGTTTTTCCGCAAGACCGGCCCTTTTACGCCGTCAAAACCTTCGGGTGAGAAGAAAAAACGGCCCATTCCTTATTTTTAGTTATTATAACACTTTTCTTTATTCATTTGTAGTGCTTATCGATAAAATTTCTTCAACCGCAATATTTTCTTTACAAACATACTGCACAGTCAGGGCCACGCCTTCCTCGGTGGTCTCGATCTGCTCCTCCTTGGATAGGATTTCGGCTCCCTGCAGCTGTTCGCGTTCCAGGCCGGCGATCTGTTGCCGGGCGAACTCCAGCGCACCCGCCTCGTCCAGGGTGTAATCCAGCTGGGCCGTTTCATAAAAGGAAGCCGAAACAACGGAGATGGGCAGAGTGGCCGTACCGAAGGCGAGCTGATGGGTCTCGATCTCCTTTTCGTAGGTTCCCCGCACCGACCCCAGATATAAAGGGATTTCCAGGCCGAACAGCTTTAAGGCTCGCCGCCGGCGCACCTGGCCGGTCCGGTAGGTCTCCTGCTGGTCATATCGGGCGGTATAAGAGATGGCGCGCTGGGTTTCGGCGAACACCTGCCCGGCGGCGTGCTTGAAGCCGGACTCCCCGTCGGCGTACTCCATCACCCCCGACACCAGCAGGTCGCCGGCCACAACCGCGTCTCCAATCTGCACCATGATACGCCCGTCGGTAACCTGATGGCCTATGATACGGCCGTCCCGTGCGGCCTTCAGGTTACAGGGGAGGCTGTCGTCGATCTTATCCGGCACCTGCCGGGTTTCCTTCACGTCCACCGTGGCCTTGGCGCCCTCAATGTTCACCGCCGCCCAGGCCAGCTCGGGCAGCTCCAGCATCAGCCGCTGGCGGACGTTGGCCGGGTCGATGGAGGAGATGGGGACCCCCTCCTCGATGCCCACCCGTTCCAAGGCGGCCAAAATCTCGGCCTTTTCCACCCGCTGATTGCCTACGATCTCCACCGTCCAGATAAAGCCGGACATGACCCGCAGGATGAGGAAAAAGAGGACAAAGCCTACCAAAAGCCCTACCCGTTTTCGATACCGGCGCAGGATAAAGGGCAGGCCCCGTTTTTCCATAATACGCAGCCGGGCCCCCGACCTTGCCCGGATCTTGCGCATTTTCTTATAGTCCTTGGCGTATACCATGCCCTCGATGCGGCCCTTGCGGCGGACGATACCCCACACCGGCACCCCCCGTCCGGCGCAGAGGTTTAACAACCGCTCGGGAAAGTCCCCCCAGGCCTTGAAGCGTACATATCCCAGAAAAAAATGCAGAAAACGCAGTAAAAGCATGTCTGTTCCTTCCCCATTTCCCGTCTTTGGGCCATGTCCCCAAAATCGCGCCGCCGGTTCCGGCGGCCTTCTAAATATTTGGCGAAAACGCGGGGCAACCGGCGCGGAGCTTGGCTGCCGTCCGCCCCTTTTTTTATGTATTCTAAAGGCGGCCATAGGCATGTTGATATTTTTGCAGCTTTAGCACGTGTTTTTTAGGTCAAAAGGATGTATATGTTTGTCTTGTTTGTTTTATTAGCTGGGAGAGAGATTTCGCTTGAGATTTTTTTCATTGGCCGGGAGAGAGGTTTCGCGCTAGGCGTGCCATTCTTAATACTCCAAAACCTGCTCTAGTAGCGCGATCCCTTCTTTGGTCAAACGGCAAAAGAAGGGGGAGAAAAACGTTCACGGGGGTTGACCGCCCCCCGTGGCCCCGCTGACAACGTAGCCTGCGAGATGTGCGGCAGGCCGCGTCTCCCAATAGCCTAGGAAGCCCAAAAATCGTTCTTATTTTGGGGCAGGCGCTTTAGAGGCCCTCAGCAACCCGGCGGGATATAGCAGGAACCCGGTCTATGAACGTCTCCCGCCGATACGCATCCGCGTCTTAGTTGGGTATATTTCACTTGTCCGCCGATAGTGAGAGGGAAACGTTAGCTTCAAAAATCGAACCCATACAAATTTATAAAATCTCTAGTTCAAGAACAGCCTGCGGCCGCCTATTAGGACGGCCATACGGTTGTCTCCCGCCGCCCCAGTTCAGAGCTACTTAATTAAAAGGAACCAGAAATTTTCTAGCGGTGGGAAGAACCTGTTAGCGGCAGCCGGCGGGAAGCAATAGGAAAGCAGCCAGCGGCTAAGGGAAAGCGAGTACAACAAAAGACTCGTTTCCAGGGAGAGACCCCGTAGGGCGGGAATCCAAAGGGCAGAGTCCTTTGCGCCGTCAGGGAAGGGGGCCCCCGAAAAACTTCCGGTTTTCCTCTGGACCCGCTCGAAAGGGTTTTAGAGGAAAAACGAAGTTGTTTCGGGACCGCGTTTTTCTCCCCCTCTTTTGTCGCGTCGCCAAAGAGGGGGACGCGCCCTTGGACACGGTATTGGAGTGCTGAGAAAAGCGCGTCTGGCGAGCAATCTCGCGCTGCATGAAAAAAATATATAACGCATGCTAGGTTATACGCGCGCAAAGACTATGCGCGGCATGGCCTTCACATGGTGAACTCCAGCCCGGTGATGAAGCCGGCGATGACCGTTTGATTGCCCAAGAGATTGGCAATCTCCAGATTTCGTCCCAAAAAGGTCACCGACCCGGTGCCTATGTTGAGCTTGATACGGGTTTCCTCATATTCCATGACCCCCTTGCAGCCGTCCACCGTGGCCTCCCGGTTGGAGGAGAGCTCGATATGCGCCCCCTGTCCCAGTGCGCCGGGCGGCAGCTCTAACGCCTTGCCCAAAAGGTCCACCTTACTGCGGGACGGCCGCAGGGATAGCTTCGGTTTTTTCCGCATAACCATATACCTGTCCTTTCTGCCGGCAGTCCCGAAACGGGTTCCGGTTCCTTGGCGCGCCCCGCGGCGGCCAGGCGCTCCTTCGGTGTGGTCCGTTCTACAGAGCGGCATAGCCGGAAAGGCGCAGCCGCGCCTTTTCTATCAGCGGGCGCATGCGTTTCCTATACAGTTTGGCACAGACGGCCCCATATACGGCGCTGTTTTACAAAGCTTCTCTTCTGCCGCGCCGCTGGTAAAGCCGCTTTCCTTCCCCTATACGGGCCCTCTCCCCTTTACAGGGTACGGGCGGGCCATATCCAAAAATATGCGCCGCCCCGCCGGATTTATAACCCCCGCCCTTCCATCTGCTAAAAATCCTCCCGGCCGCATATACATATAGGAGCAGACCGTCCGCGGACGGCGATGGGAGGGCGCGTATATGACCAAAAGCATCCGTTTTTGCGCAGAACGGCCGGGCCAAAACGCAGGGCAGACAGCCCCAGCGGCACGGGAGACCGACCGTTTTTCTAGTAAGGACGCTTTGCGGAAAGAACAGATAAGAGAGCCGCTGGAAAATGGGCAAAGGGTTCTGGGAAAGGCGCGGACAATGGAGCGGCGAAGCGGTCTGCCCAACAGTCCGTCAAGAGACCTGTCAGAGCGCATGTTAGATAGCCTATCAATAGAGCCGTCGAGCGATCTGCCGAAGAACATGTCAAACGATACGTCAAGTTACCCGTCAAAGGGCCTATTGAAAGACCGGTCGAATCGCCGGACCCGCGCGGCGCATAGTCGTCCCCGCAAAAATAACGGCGGCCGGCCGCTTATCCGCCGATGGGGTATGCTTTTGGCCGCCGTACTTTCCCTGCTTTTTATCGCCGGTCTGTTTTGGCTGGGCGGGGAGGCCGCCGCCGGCGCGTCCGCCGGGCTTTCCCTTTGCGGACGGGTGGTCGTGCCCTCCCTCTTCCCCTTTATGATCGCCGCCCTTTTTATCAGCAAGTCCGGCCTGGCCGAATGGATGGGCCGGCCGCTGGGACCGGCGGTTTCCCGGCTCTTCAAGCTTCCTGCGGCGGCGGCCGGCCCTCTGCTGCTCTCTTTTATTGCCGGTTACCCCGTAGGGGCCCGGCTGACCCGGGGGCTATACGAGGCGGGACGGATAAATGAAAAACAGGCGAACACCCTGCTCTGCTTCACAGTCAACGCCGGGCCGGCCTTTATCGTCACCGCCGCAGGGATGGGGATGCTGCATTCCAGCGCCGCTGGCTGGCTGCTGCTGGCCGCGCACGTGCTGGCCGCCCTGCTGGTGGGACTGTTGGCCGGCCGTTGGGACGGCCGGCGGGCTGCGCCGCGCAACGAACCGCGGAACAGACGGGGCGCCCAGACCCGGGAGCCGTCGGGTCAGCCCAAAGGGGCCGCTCGACCCGGTCTCGCGGCGGCCTTTGTGGAGGCCGTGTCGGACGCATCTCTCTCCATGCTGCAAATCTGCGGCTGGGTGACGCTGTTTTCGGTCATACTGGCTATGCTGCTGCACAGCGGTCTGCCAGCGCCGCTGGTCACCCTGCTGGGAGGACTGGCAGAGGTCACCACCGGCGCGGCCGCCGTCGCCCCCGCCGGCAATCTGCCCCTGCTGGCCGCCCTGTTAGGCTGGGCCGGTTTGTCGGTGCAGTTTCAGTCCCTCTCCTCGCTGGGGTCCCTGCGGCCCCGGTACGGCCGCTTCTTTGCGGCCCGGGCCCTCCACGGCCTTCTGTCCGCTTTGCTGGTCCGACTGCTGCTCACGGTTTTTCCCATTGTCCTGCCCGCATCCGCCGACCTGCCCCTCCGCCCGGCGGCCAGCGGTCTTTCCTTTGCCGCCACCTTGGGCTTTCTGCTTTTGCTGGTGGTCTTTCTCTGCTTTGCCGGCAAGGGCAGGGTGGAGTCAAGCGAGGTGCGGCTTTGGGCCCGGCCGCGATAAAATCGCCCTTTTTCCCTTTTCCTCTTTCTTTCCTTCCCTTTTTCTGCTATACTGATAATAAATAAATCTAGCGCGAGGGGGGAAGGCGCGTGAAAGCCCAATACTTCAATAAGGATTTACAGCCCGCCTGCGCTTATTGCGGCCGGGGCCGCCGCTGTCCGGGCGGCGACCGGGTGCTCTGTCCCCTGCGGGGGGTTATGGAACCGTCGGACGCCTGCCGCCGGTTCCAGTATAATCCTCTAAAGCGCGTTCCCAAACGCCCTCAAAAGCTGCCCGCCTACAAGTCGGAGGATTTCGCCTTGTAGAACGCCTGATTTTGCAAAACGAGGCTTGACAAACAGGGATTCTGTGGTATAATGTCTGCGTTGTGACTATTATACGTTTTGAATTTGCCGTCCAACGTCGACAGTATGGTGGATATAGCTCAGTTGGTTAGAGTGCCAGGTTGTGGCCCTGGAGGTCGTCGGTTCGAACCCGATTATCCACCCCAAGCCTATTCATGCCGCGGACAAGGTCTGCGGCATGAATACTATCTAAGCGATCTGTCAAAAATCCTATATACAATGGGGTGTAGCCAAGGGGTAAGGCAACGGACTTTGACTCCGTCACTCGCTGGTTCGAATCCAGCCATCCCAGCCAATACGCCCGGCCAAATGGCCGGGCGTTCTTTTTTGCGCCTTGCAACGCTATGTTTCTCTCATATGCGCACATCGTCTTGGTTTCCGGGCTTTGCTCGACTAGATCCGCTCGACGGCCTGCGGGCCGGCCCTCAAGGCGGATTTCTCCTTTCCCAATCATACGCGTCTAAGTAAAGATGCAATCCATACGCAAGCGATGGATTGCATCTTTATTTAATGTTCTTCCCTATCGGCAATCGCTTTTGTAGACTGAACCGTACCATGCGGATGGTGGGGCGGCGCGTAAATGGTGTAAATTTTAAGAGGGCGGTTTCCGGTATTGACAATGTTATGCCATGTTCCAGCCGGAACAAAAACAGCGGATCCGTCACAAATCTGCTGCTGACAATGCAGCTGGTCCTTAGACGGGCCCATCGCAGTTATGCCGCTGCCGCTCTCGATCCGCAGGAACTGATCGGTATCTGGATGTACTTCCAGCCCGATTTCGCCGCCGGCCGGTATACACATTAAGGTAAGTTGTAAATACTGTCCTGTCCACAGCGCTGTGCGGTAATTGGTATTTTGCCGGGTCGCCTTGCCTATATTCGTCACAAACGGGTTGGGACCTTGATCGTACATGGGCGTACCGCCGCAATTGTTGTTTGGATGCAAAGCAGTCCCTCCTTTCACGATTTATAATATGTGCGTTTACACAACGCCGTGCAAATAAGGCCGGAACAAGGCCAACGGCTGCCTTTATCCCATAAAGCGCGCGACTTGCAGCCGAAGGAACAACTGCCGTCCAATCGTCGTTTGTATAGGTTATAAAAGGCATCTATAAAAAATAGCCGCTACGCCGCTGTTTTTTGCGCATCTGCCCGCTCCCGCGGGCAGGCGCTTTTCGTTCAATGCCCCCTGGCCGGGACAGCCGTTTTTTATAGATTGCTTATAGCAATCTATAAAAAATACGCCCGGCTAAATAGCCGGGCGCGCGCAAAGACAAGACGCTATCCATTGATATGCAAAACCGTTTTGCGTATTCTTTGGCATATTCACAGTCAAAATCCGCTGAAGGTATTACCTGCGTTACCTTACGCGCCGGCAAAAAAGTCCCGCAGGCGAGAGGCCAGCGCCTTGGTGTCGGCATAGCCCAGGTCGTAGGCCGCTTGCAGCTTATCCACATGCTTTTCATACCGGCCGATTCCAAGCGGCTTTTCCGGCGCGATAACCAGCGCCCGTCCCTCCTTCTCCAGCTCCCGAAGCCGGTCCAAGGCGCGATTATACACCGTATGCCGCCGGTCCAGCATCCGCGTCACGCCGGGATAACGCCGGTATTTGCGCAGGTAAAACCGGCGGCCGGCCTCGGGTTTCTTTACAAAATCCCGCTCCCGGGTCAATACGACCACAACCCGGTCGCAGCCCTGCTCCAAGGCTCGCCGGACCGGGATGGGGTCGGAGGCGCCGCCGTCCAGATAGTCCCTGCCCTTATAGCGCACCATGGGGGCAAAGCAGGGAATGGAGGAGGAGGCCCGCAGCGCCAGGCTGTGGTTCTTGATATCCGCCTTTCCGAAGTAGGCAGGCAGGCCGGTCTCCACGTCGCTGACCCCGGCCTCAAAGTCTATGGGGCTGGCCTGAAAGGCGGCGTAGTCGAAGGGCTCCAGACGGTTGGGGATTTCATCGAAGATAAAGTCCATACCGAAAATCGAGCCGGTCCTTAGAAAATTGCGCAGGCCCAGATATCGCTTGTCCCGCACCCGAACGGTATTGATCCGCAGATTCCTTCCCCGCTGGCCGGATACGTAGGAAACGCCGTTGCAGGCCCCGGCCGATACGCCCACCACATAGTCGGTCCAAAGCTCTTCGTCCATCAGGGCGTCCAGCGCCCCGCCGGTATACAGGCTGCGCATACCGCCGCCCTCCAGCGCCAATCCGATCTTCATACGGCATCCTCTCCCCATCATAAAGTATTTCAGCCGGTTTTTCGCCGGCAAACAGGCCGGCGCAAGACAAAAAGCGCCGCCGCCCTTTGTGAATTATGCGCGTTTTTCGCGCAGCGGACGCACGATTCCCCAGAAAAAGATGGTAGTTTTGTTTTCCAGGGCTCGTCCTAATGAATCATTATAGCAAAGCAGGAAATTTTTTTCTAGAGTATGTGTTAAGTCTTCCTTTGGGGAAAGGCGCTGCCGGTATATAATTCCGGAAAATTTGCTAGAAGGAATTGCGTTTAACGAGCGCCTGTGATATATTCAAAAAGTATATCAATATTTTAATAAGACAGGAGACGGAATCATGTTGACAAAGCCGCGTTATGGATGGACGGATTTCAGTCTGGAAGGCGTTCCCACATATGAATTAAGTTACCTTGACGACATTGCTTTTGATTGGATAGAGCAGGCGATACATGGACTGGAAACCCTTCTTCCCTTTTGCGTAAAAGGATTTCTTGAGCCGTATAGAATGTTATGCACGGTAAGCTATTGGAATTGTCATATCGTCGTTGAAAACGAGGAGAGGGAGCCTTTAAAGAAGGAATATACTGTAAATGCGTATTCTCATACCAGTATGCTCAGCTTTTGTAAGCATTTATATAACGATATCAGCATTCATGTTGACGAATGGGCTTCCTTCGTAGATTATCTCCAGGAAGATACAGAAGAGAAAAAGCGGAAGCTTCTCGAACAATTGGAAAGGTTAAAAAATCTTATTGCTGAAAAAGAAGAAGCCTTTGGGCAAGACCGGTGTTTTCTTTAAAAAACGACGCTGCGCGTATCGGGCGGTTCCCTGAAAGGGAACCGCCCGATGGCATATGGAAGGAAGATCTGGGCTTAAGGATGCGGGGCGCGCCAATCCAAAAAGGGATGTAAAGTTTCCCGCCGGCTCATACAAAATACCGCTGCCCGCCGGCCGTCTTCTTCGGCCGGCCGCCGTCACTTCCACCCTTCGGTATTGCCGCCCGTCTCAAAGTTTACAGGCGGGATGTGGGGATAGGCCTCATCCGGTTTGCGATGCTTGCGCGCCCAGGCCCGTTGGGGTACATATAGAAGAGCTTCAAATTCCATTCTCCACATGTCCTTTTGCTTCCCGTTTTTGGCCTTTTCATAGTAAGCGGGCCCGTTGATTAAGGCCGCGCATCTGGAATATAAAAAGCTGTCGTCGCTCATATACGGGTCGGCATTTTGACATTGCCGGGCCAGCTTTTTCGTATCCAGGTCATACAGAAGGGCGGACATACCGTCGTCAAAGGCGAAAATCATCGCATCCTCCTGCTTGGACAGATAGGCGATCACCGGCTTTAACGCCTTGTCGCCGTCCCCCTCGAACCGCCAATCGCACAATTCCATTGTGTTCCAAACAAATTCCCGCGTATCCATCTGATTTTCAGACCGCCTTCCGTTGGATAGGAGCGTATATCCCCACAGCCGCTCGGACGATGGGGATTCGTTTGACGATCTGATACGCCAGCGCCGTCAGGACAAAGCTTCCCACGCAGATACAAAGCACCTGCATACAAAAAGAATCCCAGAGCCCCACGGCCACATAGGCCCACGCGACCAGAATCGACTGATGCAGGATATAAATCGGATAGGAAGCCCGATTCATATATGCCGTAAATCTCCATTTCCGATTCAGAAGCTTTCGCGCCAAAGCCAGCAGGGTCAAAATAGAAACCCAGCCGATAAAATTCACCCACAAATCGCCGTAGTAGGAAAATCTGTAATAGAGCCAAACGGACAGCGCCGTTCCCATTCCACAGAAGGGAGCCAGCCATTTCAGATGTCTTTCCACCGTCTCCATGACCCTGTCGCCGCTCAAAAGGTAAAAGCCGATTACATACAGGGCCAGGGCTTTCCCCAGGCTGAAGCCGCCGAAATTCCCAAGATAATACATAAGCCAAACGGGGAGAAAAAGCAGCAGCAGGCCCCATATGGGTATTTTTTCCGCCCGGCCCGCCGCCTTCGCATATGGGACAAACCGGAACAGCGGCAACGAGAGCATGGAAATGATAAACAAAAACAAAATAAACCATAAATGTCCCGGCGTAAAGGCCCCGTCATACCCGCTAAGGTCGGTGAGATGGGTAAAGAAGTAGCGCCAGTTTTCCACCGGTCCCCCGTCATAGGCATAAAAAAATTTCCGGGCGAAAAGGGTTTGGACGGGCACGAGGAAAACCGTGCCGCAAAGAAAGGGAACCAGTAATTTGCGAATCCGCTGTATAGCAAAGGGCCTTAGGCTCCTTTTTTCCAAAGCATACCTTGCGCTGATGCCCGCTATGACGAAAAGTATGGGCATAAACCACGGGTTTACCAAAACGATCAGGGCGCTGAGCAGTTTGTTCTCTCCCATCCATATATAAAATTTTGCGCCAAAATCGTTCCAAATCATAAAGGTATGTACGGGAAAGAGCAATAAAATGGTGAAATTTCTCAAGTTATCTATGTCATGTCGTCTCATAGTTTTCCCTTTCCATAGACAATCCAATTGCAGCCGTCCGGTCAATCCAATCCAGGCCCTTTCCGTTTTTCAGCGCCTACAGGCCGCGACGGGGGTTTGGCCCTCGACCCCACCTCCTTTTAATGAAGGCGAGCGAAAACTTTTTCGCAGGATTTTTCCTTTGGGCGGCTTTTTTGACAGCCTAAAGGCGCGGCCGCTATTTCATTTTACTATATTATACATCCCGCAGCAAGGACCGGCAAACTAGAAATTTTGCGCCAAGGCCGCCGCACCCGCCACAAGAATTTCTTAAGAAATTCTATAGGATTTACCCGCGACATAATATGAAAAGTGTGGTATACTCGGAATGTACCCAAACAGCGGCTTTATGAGAAGGAGTGAGAGAATTGAAAAATAAGATCTGCAACCTTTTAATCGGTCTGGCGTTTGTGGCCGCCGGCGTTCTATGGGCGGGCGACGCCTTTGAACTTTGGAACTTTTCTCTGTTTTTCTCCGGCTGGTGGACCCTCTTTATCATCGTACCCAGTCTGGTGAGCATCATCAAGTCCGGTCCCAAGGTCTTTAACATGATTTGCTTTATCATCGGCGGCCTGCTGCTCTGCAACGCCCAAATACCCCACATCTTCAGTTGGAGCATCATCAGCCGGCTGATTTTCCCGATTATTCTGGTGGTCGTGGGCGTGGTGGTGCTCTGCCGCGGCTGGTTCAACAATCATGCGAGCAAGGTCAAGAGCACCGGACCCAAGCAGGATTACGCCGCCGTTTTCAGCGGACAGAATCTGTCCTTCCCCGGCGCGGATTTTCACGGCGCCAATCTCACTGCCGTTTTCGGCGGCATCGAGCTGGACCTGCGACAGACCGTGATTCAGGAGGATATCGTCATTCATGCTACGGCCGTCTTCGGCGGCGTCGATCTGTTCGTGCCCCCCAATGTGAAGGTCAAGCTGTCCTCGGTCCCCATCTTCGGCGGCGCGTCCAATAAAACCCAGCAGCCCATCGTTCCCGACGGGCCTACCGTTTATGTGGACTGCGTATGTATCTTCGGGGGGGTTGACGTGAAATGAACAGCGGACAGAAAGCGGTTAAATACATTGGCATTTTCATCGGCGTGCTGTTAGCCATCTGCATCATCGGCTCCATCGCTCAGCTGGTCGTCGGCTTCTTCCGCTGGGCCTTTGACACCGCCGACGCGGTCCGGACCGACTTCTCCCAAAGCTACAGCCAGAACATCGCCGAGCTGCGGGTGCAAAACGACATTGGCGAGGTCCGGCTGGAGCCCGGCGACGAATGGCGGGTGGAGGCCGCAGACGTTTCCTCCTCCTTCAAATGCGAGGTGGAAAACGGGCGGCTGACCGTCCGCAACAGCGGCCGCTCCTTTTTCTCCCGATTTGGCGTCGGTCATTCCCCCGTTATCACGATTTATCTGCCCGCGGGCCGGCTGGACAGCGTCTTCTTAGATACCGGCGCGGGCAAGGTCACGGTGAACGCGGCCCTGGAGGCCGACACCGTCCGGGTGGACGGCGGCGCGGGCGAATGTCAGATTGCCAAGGTCACGGCCGACAGTCTTAAGGTCGATCAGGGCGTGGGCCGGGCCGACGTGCTGGAGGGCGACGTGGGCCGGCTGGACATGGACGGCGGCGTGGGCGCCTTCCGGTATAGCGGCAGGCTGACCGGCGACGCGGATATCGACGGCGGCGTGGGCGAGATTCGGCTGGAGCTGACCGGCGCGGCCTCGGATTTCAACTTCAACGTGGACAACGGCATTGGCGACGTGCGGGTAGACGGTCAAAAGCTATCCGACGGCAGGATGCAAAACACGGGCGCAGCCCACACCATCAAGGTGGATAACGGCGTAGGCGCGGTTACCATCGATTTTACGGAAGAATAAGGCGCGCGGGGCTAGACCCCGGTCAAAACGCCCCGGCAAAACGGATAACCGTTTTGCCGGGGCGTCTTTGCTCGCTTGCCGGCTTGAGAAAAGGGACGGCGGCTTACGGCGCGGCCGCCCCTCGGTTTCCTTGCCGCCGAAAAGAGGCGACGTTTATTTTGCCTTGCAGTTTTTCTTGTGCGCTTTCAGCTTTTTCACGGCCCAAGCATAATGGCTGGAGGTAACGCTGACAAAATACGATCCTAATACGCTTCCGCCAACCCATTTGTATACGCCTTTTGTAAATAACGCCTCGTCCGAAAAGGTTTCGGCCAGAGCCAATACTTCCCTGTGGCTTTTATCAAGCAGCTCCTTCGCATCCTCCAAGGAAGTATTTCGATGTTTTTTCCAAAGTTCCACATTCATCTCGCCATAGGTTTTCCAGTTGTAGGACGGCGGGAGGAAGGGCCTTGCATCGCCCTTCTGATTCGCATGGACCCAGTTCAATAAAAGCCGCTGCCATTCATATAAATGAATCAAAATATCCCGGAGATTTTGATCCCTTTTCCAATGCGCTTCCTTCTTTTTTTTCATCGCCGGTAAAATCAAAAACGGTTGACAATTCCTTTTCGGTCAATCCGGCCATGAGGGCGTTCAATTGCTCGTAGCCTTCGGCGGCGGCCGTCAGGAAATCGGCCTTTGTAGTCGGTCTGCCCATGTTGCGTCTTCCTTTCTGCTCTTTAGATTTTAAATGTCTGGCCCGGTTCCGCATCAATGGAAATACCGGCGCCGCTCAAGGCTTCCACATCACGGTAAATGATCCTTGGAGAAACTTCAAATTTTGCCGCTAAGGCCGCGGGGCTGTGACATGAATGGATGGCCTACCCGATCCTTTTTCGATAGACTGGCGCAAGCCCCTGGTAAAACCGGGGGCTTGCGTAACAAATCTTTCGCGTCGGACTTCCGAAGCATAGCGTTTTACTCAATCTCAATATCCAAAGGCTTATCCAGCTCGTCGGAAACATATTTCCCGTTCTTTTTCCGCTGCCGCACACATTCGCTGAGCAGATACTCGATCTGTCCGTTTACGCTGCGGAAGTCGTCCTCCGCCCAGGCGGCGATTTGACTGTAGAGCTTGGCGGACAGGCGAAGGGGAATCTGTTTTTTCTGCGTATCGGCCATATCAGTATAAGCTTCCCGCGTTTACCACCGGCTGCGCGTCGTGATTGCCGCAGAGCACCACCAGCAGATTGGATACCATGGCCGCCCGGCGCTCGTCGTCCAGACTGACGGCCTTGTTTCCCTCCAGACGCTCCAGGGCCATTTCCACCATGCCCACCGCGCCGTCCACAATCATCTTTCTCGCGTCGACGATGGCCGAGGCCTGCTGCCTTTGCAGCATGACGGCCGCGATTTCGGGCGCGTAGGCCAGATAGGTGATTCTGGCTTCCACAATCTCCAGGCCGGCGTCGGCCACCTTCATCTGAATTTCATCCCGAATGCGGGAGGCCACGATCTCGCTGGAGCCCCGCAGGCTGCCCTCGTCGGCGATCCCGTCTCCGGTGGTGTCCACGCCGGGGGCCACGTCGTAGGGATAGATGCGCACGATATTGCGCAGGGCGCTGTCGCACTGCAAGGAGAGATATTCCTTATAGTTGTCCACCTGGAACACCGCCTTGGCCGTATCGGTCACCCGCCACATAACGGCTATGCCGATCTCCACCGGATTGCCCAAACAGTCGTTGATCTTCTGCCGGTTATTGCTGAGGGTCATAATCTTCAGAGAAATTTTCCGGTTGGCCAGCTCGATATTCATCTGGGGCTGGACGGCCGACAACACCAGAGGCTTTCTCTCGCCGCCGTCCACGTCCCCGCTCTGGTTGAGCCGGGTCTTGGCCGCCGGGTTTACGCTGGTACAGAAGGGGTTAACAAAGTAAAAGCCCTCGTTCTTCAAGGTTCCCACATACTTGCCGAAGAGGGTGAGAACCAGGGCCTCCTGGGGTTTTAAAACCTTGAGGCCAAAAAAGGGAATCCAGCCCGCCAGCAGCCAAACCCCGGAGATTACCAACAGAACGACCGGCAGGGCCAGGGCGCCGCCCGTCGTCGCGGCTCTCTCTGTCCAGATGCAGCCGAATACCAGTCCCGCGATGGCCGCTAGGTACAACAGGCTGGTAAGCAGCAGAACGGCCATGCCGTTTTTCTTGTTGGATAAAACTTTTTCCTGCATAAAACAATCCCTCCATTTGTTTGATATTAAAATCATATCATATTGATTTGTTTTTGTCAATGGGTATGGGGAATTTGTTCTTCTTTTTTGGCTGGGTTGGGAGGTTTCACAGCAGATTTGCAGCTTTCTTTTTTGATTGGCTTAGATGGAGGTTTCGCTTTCGATTATCTTTTGTTTGATTGGCTGAGAGTGAGGTTTCGTGCCAGGTGTACTTTTATTATTCCTCCAATACCTGGTCTAGTAGCACGACCCCATCTTTTGTGACGCGACAAAAGA
>JAAVYX010000159.1 GCA_022791355.1 Clostridiales bacterium
ATAAACTTGTCTGTCTCATGCGACGGTCATTATATTACCATATCTCTTATTAAATTGCAACCCTAATTTATATGCTTTGCGTAAATTTTTATGAAGCCTTCTATACGGGATGCTTTCCACTATCCAAAATCAACAGCTTCCCATCTTGCAGATGGGCGGATTAATGAAAAATTTATTATTTTTTTGCTTTACACGCTATCCTTTTGCGCTATACTATAAACAAACGGAGCAGGAGAATAAACGAAAAGGGGGGCTGCTGTATGTATATAACAGATCAGGACATTCAGCTGGATATACATACCCATACCTTAGCCAGCGGCCATGCCTATGGAACCATACGGGAGATGGCTCAGGCCGCGGCGGAAAAAGGTCTGCCGCTTCTGGGGATCAGCGAGCATGACACGGGCATTCCCGGAACCTGTTCCGCGCTGTATTTTGAAAATCTGGAGGTAGCGCCGCGCATGCTGTACGGCGTACAATTGTTGTACGGAGCCGAGATCAATATTTTAAACGACGGCGGACTTTCCATGCCCGAGTCTCTTATGGATAAGTTGGACTATCGGATCGCCGGTATCCATACCCAGTGCTATGCCCCCGGCGCGACCCAGGAAAATACACAGGCCGTCCTGGCCGCTATCCGCCATCCCAAAATACAGATTATCTCTCATCCGGACGATGGCCAAACGCAGCTGGACTTTGACAAAATTGTACCTGCCGCCCGGCGGCACAACACCCTTTTAGAGGTTAACAATAATGCGCTGCGCAAAAAAAGACAGACGGCCGCGCTGTGAGGAAAACTACAGGAAAATGCTTCAGCTCTGCCGTAAATACGAGCTGCCCATTCTCTTGAGCAGCGACGCGCACGATCCAGCGGATGTGAAAAACATGCGGTATATCATGGAATTTATGGATGAGGCGGACTTTCCCCGTCAACTGGTTATCAACACATTGATGGACTTTCTGCAAACCGGTTGTTTGTAATATGTAAATAGTAAAGATCATCTGGAATATACGCTCTTTGTAAATTTTCGCGAGGCGCTCAAGCTCCGAACAAAAAAAATATATTTTTATTGGTTGCGCACGAGGATCTGCACGAAATATCCTTATGTTGTTTCTCCAATAAAATCAATTGACAAGGTATAAAACGGTTTTACAGGGATAAAATTGCCGCGCGCCGGGGTGTCTTCGATGCCGGCCGAAAGGAAGCCGAGCAAAGCCCGGCGTCCTCATCCGCTTTGCCTGCGTGGGTTTACCTCCTGTAAAACGCCGCAGGACCCAGCGGTGAGCCAAAATGGGAGCTGGCAAGGCCGCGGAATGCTGCCGCTCTTCCGAGCGGCTGGCTGTCGCCCGTCTATATTCCTGAACGCTGCTAGTTCCCCGACGGCCCCCATTTTGGCCGCTGCCGGGCGTAGCCCTTGGAGGTAGATGGTACCATCCCTAATGACGGAACTCTTTCGTTTGCCGCGGAGCAAAGAAAGGCGGCGCACTGCCAAATTCGGTATGGAAATATTCATAAAGGACGATTTGGCGCGGTTCCTCTATCTCAACGCAATAAAAACGTATCTTTTTAATAGCAGAGCAAAGTGTTATGAAGCCGTCCGCAAAGAACAGCAAGGCTTCCGACAAATTTTAAGGAGGAAATCCATATGCGTCAAGAACAACTGAAGGCGGCCCAGGCCGCCATGATCGAGTGGCTGGCTCACCCGCAGGAGCTGGGCAAGGCTCCCGCAAGGATCGAGTGCGCCGGAACCTTCGACCTGCACGAACTGCGGTATTACATATTCAAGTATAAAGAATCCTTATCGAGCCAGTGGATGCTGGGCGTCTGCGGCGGCTATGAGGAGGACGAGCTGGAGCACTGCGGCCATGTTTACAGTGAAATGGAAGTCTACGACGAGGCCGACGCCAAGGAGCGGGCCGTCGCCATGGTGGAGATGATCCGGGCCTACTGGATGGAGCAGGCCCGGCAGGCTGAAGAGGCCGAGGCGGACGGCGAGCGGGCCGGGTCCTTTGCCGGCTTTGTTCTCCTGGCGGACAACAGCTGGGACAAGGAACAGCTTGTCCGCGACCTTAGGGAGGAATGGAACATAGACGCGGAGGAAGACGGCGACAGCAGCGAGGACGCCTTGGTTTTCTCAGTGGGAGACAAGATGGCCGCCGTCAGCCTGATGCCCGCTCCCATCCCGGGCGGCGAGGCCGAGGCCTGCGCCGAGAATAATTACATGTGGCCCCAGGCTGTAGAGACGGCTAGGGCGCACCAGGCCCACATCATGGTGGCGGTGCTGGGCGGAGATGACAGCATCATCGAGCGGGGCAAGCTCTATACCAAGCTCCTGGCCTGCTGCTGCAAACAGAAGAACGCCACCGGCGTCTATACCAGCGGCGTGGTATTCGAACCCCGCTTTTACGAGGGCTTTGCTGATATGATGAAGGAGGACGAGCTGCCCATCTTCAACTGGATCTGGTTCGGCCTGTATCGGGGGAAAGACGGGGTCTGCGGCTATACCTATGGAATGGATGTGTTCGGTAAGGACGAGATGGAGGTTCTGGACGCCGACGCGGAACCGGCCGAGGTGCGGGACTTTTTAGCCAGCCTGGTTTCCTATGTGCTGGCCTGCGACGTGACGCTGCTCGACGGAGAGACCATCGGCTTTTCCGAGGAGGATAAGCACGCCATCACCCGCAGCGAGGGCGCGGCCCTGCCGGAGCAGACGACCCTGAAAATTACCTATTGATCAAGGGTATACCCTATGCGAAATTTTTGCGAGGCCCTCTAACGCTTCGCACGGGCGTTCCCGATTCGGCTTTCAGCCAAACCTATATCCGGCTTCCCCTGCGGGAAGCAGCCAGAGGCGCTTTAGCGCCGGGGACGCAAGAGAGGCGCTTTAGCGCCGCGGTCGCCGGAATGGTCAAAGGCCGTTCGCTTAAGGCGGGCCGCAGAGCAATCTATACAATCTCTAAAGGAGGCGTACAGGTCGTGAACGAAACGAGGGCGGACGGTACGAAGGATAAGGCCGCTTCATGTATGAAGGCCGACTGCGCGGCCGCCGCGACCCAAACGAACGACTTGCCGGAAAAAGGACGGAAGGCCGGGGCCGCCGTCCTTCAGGGGGAGCCTTTTGCCGGCTTTGACTTTTCCGGCTTTTGGGACGACGGCGAGTATGCGCGCAGGGAATACGAAAGCGCCACGCCTACAGACGAGCTGATCGCCAGCGTGGAGCAGGAGTTGGGCTATAAGCTGCCCGCTTCCTATGTCTGGCTGATGAAACGTCATAACGGCGGTATTCCGGTGAACACCTGTTTCCCTACCGGCAGTCCTACCAGCTGGGCGGAGGACCACGTGGCTATCGCCGGCATTTTCGGTATTGGCCGGGATAAGCCATACGCCTTGTGCGGCGACCTGGGCAGCCGGTTCATGATCGACGAGTGGGAGTACCCGGCCATCGGCGTGGCCGTCTGCGACTGTCCCAGCGCCGGACACGATATGATTTTCCTGGATTACCGGACCTGCGGCCCTACGGGAGAGCCTAAGGTGGTGCATGTCGACCAGGAGTGCGACTATGCGATCACCCCGCTGGCGGACAGCTTTGAAGACTTCATCCGTGGACTAGTCAACGAGGAGGCTTACGAGGAGGATGAGGAGGAACGTCGAGCCGAGGAGCTGGATAAGGCGCGGAACGCCCCTTTCTCGCCGCTGCTGCTGGAGATGTGCCAGCAAAGCGGCGAACCCGACGCCGTGAACCAGCTCATCCGGGACCTGGCTGTACGGATCGTGGAGGAGAAGGGCTTCTTTGCCCTCCACGATGATGAAAATTCCTATCAATTGTATGATATCCAATTTTGGCTGTATGAGAACGCTCATCCCAGCGTGCGCGAGGAGGCCTATCTGGAGGCCTATCCGCGTATCATCGCCCTGGCGGAGGGCTTCTCCACCGGCGGCTATGCGCCGGCCTTTGTAACCGATTGGCTGGAGCGGCGGAAGGAAACGGGTTTTATCCAGGTACAGAGCGGCGGTCTGACCCTGTCCGCCGCCGCAAAGGCCGCCTTGGAAAAAGGGCTGCGGCAGACGGCGGCCCAGCTCCCGCCCGACCTGGAGGGAAAACTGCGGTATTGGCAGGAGCATAACCGTCATCGGCAGATCGTAGAGGCTGTGCTTTCCCGTCCGCCGGCAGAGCGCACGGATGAGGGAATGGGCCGGCTGGCCGCGGCATACAATCGTCTGGAGGCCTACGACAAGGCCTTAGAGACGCTGGAGGCGCTGCGTCCCCGGCAGGAGAACACGCCTTTATTCCATTATCGTCTGGGCTTCGCCTGCTATCATTCCGCCCTGGAAAAATCCGTGGCCGCAGGGGCGCCGGCGGAGAAACGGGCGGAGGGTCCCGAGGAGGAACCGGCGGAAGAACAGGCGGCGGGACGGACGGAGGAACCAGCGGAGGAACCAGCGGAGGAACCAGCGGAGGGACTGTCGCGGCAACGGGAACTTCTGCAACGGGCCCGCGCCGCCTTCACCCGCGCTCTGGTCCTGGATCCGCCGGAGGATGCGGCTGAGGACTGCCGGTATTTTCTGAACCGGCTTACAGAGGATTTCCAGCGGACGGAAGCTTTTCAGAAGCAGACGGAGGCCTGCAAGACGGCCGTACCGGAAATGTATACCCAGCGGGAAATGGAAGCCATTGAAACCCACATCGAGACATACTTCGGCGAGTTTACGCAGGTATGGCACGAGCTGGTTTCTCCGGACGTCCATGTGGATATCTGCATTGTCCCGCCAGCCGGGGATAGGGATTACTATACCCTCGTCACCATGGGCATGGGAGCCCATCGGATGCATGTGCCGGCCGAGCTGGCCGACCGGAAGCTGGAACGGGCCGAGCTGGTCATCGCGCTGCCGGCCGACTGGAAGCTGGGCGAGCATGGCGAGGAATGGTACTGGCCGGTCCGTCTGCTCAAGACGCTGGCCCGGCTGCCGGGGGAAGAAGACTCTTGGCTGGGCTGGGGGCATTCGGTGGACCATACCGAGCCCTTTGCCGAGAATACCGGCCTGTGCGCCTGTATGCTGATAAGTCCCCAGCAGACGCTGGAGGAGTCTCAGGTCTGTCTCCTGCCCGACGGTCAAGAGGTCAACTTCTATCAGGTGATTCCCCTTTATCGGGACGAGGCGGCCTACAAGGTGCAAAACGGCGCCAACGCGTTGCTGGACAGACTGGCCGAAACCAGTTTTGTGGTCTGTTCCGACCGTCCCGACGTTATAGCCGGCGTTTTGGACGGGCAGGCGCATAATCTGCCGGTGATGGACGGCGGTATGGGACATCTGGAGAATATACGGGAAAAGGGACTGCTGGTGGAGGAGATCGCCGCCTACAACCACATGGCCGTTTACCTGCGCTGGTGTATGGAGCAGGGGCTGATGAGTCCGGCCTTCCTGGAAAAATACGGCGAGCTTGCCGGCCGGGTGAAGAGCGAGCCGTCCCGCGTCGATTTGCGAACCTTTATTCGAGATATCCTAAAGGGCTTTCTGGTGGAAACCCTTTTCGACGACCGGGGCCGGGCCTTCTCCCAATATTATTATGGCGACGGGGAAGACCCCTATTTCCCCGCGGATATCGACGGCTACGCCCTGCAATACTTCGGCCCGGAGCAGTATCATTCCCCCGCCTTCCAGGATGAAGCTTACCTGTTTATCCCCTTCGACGAGACCTACTATCGGGCCATGGCCAAGGTCATACAGCGCAGGTGGGAGGACTGGCAGCGTAAGACGGCCGCAGAACGCGAACCCTCTGGGCTGGCTAAGGCCCTTATGGCCTATCTGGACTGTCCTTGTCAGTATTTCCCGCCCATGAAAGACGACGGCCCCATTGCCGCAGCTTTCGACGCGGCCCGGCGGCTTGGGGAGCGGGAAGGCTTTGTTCCTATGCTGGTCGCGGCGGATGAAACCCTGTGGGAATGTCTGCTGATAAATTCCGACCCCGACAGCGAGGGAGAGGACGATTCTACCTTCCAAATGCAAAACGTAGCCGCCTACCGGAAGGCCATGCTCGCGCGGCCGGTACAGGATGGGCGGGCAGTTTTGGAAGAGCTGGGAGAGGCCGGGGAGAGCGGGGAACCGGATGAAATGGAGGGCGGCGAGGCCGGCGATGCGCTCTTTTCCTACTGGGACTATACCGCGCAGACCACCCTGCCGCTGATTCTGGCCCAAATACCGGTACGGGCCCCCTGGCAGGTGTTCGCCTATCTGCCCTTCGGCGGCTGGAACGAGTGTCCCGACACGGCCGGCCTGATGGCGGTGGCAAAATACTGGTACGAGACCTACGGCGCGGTACCCGCGGCCATGACGCACGACGAGCTGGAATTTGTCCTATCGGCCCCGGTCCCTGGGGAGAAGGCTATGGAATTGGCCTTGGAACAGTACGCTTTCTGTCCGGACTTGGACCAGAATCCAATCGGCGCGCTGGCGGACAGTCTGCGAAAGTCCAAGACCTGGTACTTCTGGTGGGATTGACGGACGTGTGCAGGGGGGGAGGCGGCTGTTCTACCGGTTCTCCAAGAGACGTAGGGGACTGTCGTCAGAAAAGGTCGACGGACGCAGCGGACCGCCCGATGCGGGCTGGCGGGAGCGGCCTCTAAGCTGTTTGATAGGACGGCCGGCTTGGCCCGTCACATTTTTGAACGCCGCCGTCTCTCGCAGGGCCGCCTATGCGGCCTCTTCCAAGGGACCGTATAGCCGTGCGGCAGGACGGCCCTCATGAGCCGCACGAGGAGCGGCTGGCAGCCGTCGCTTTAAGGCGGACGGGGGTGTGGTCGCCCGTTGCCAATGCTGACCAATAGCAGCCCCCAAAACACAAACGCGATCAATCCATCAAAGGAAAACGAGAGGATACTATGCTAGAGATCAAAGGAAAATACAATGAGGCGAAAATATTCACTGATGTGGTGGATAACGCTTCGGTTGCCCAGGTACTCGAGCTGTGCAACCAGGAATTTACGGCGGGGAGCCGCATCCGGCTGATGCCCGACATTCACGCCGGCGCCGGCTGCACCATCGGCACCACCATGACCATAACCGATAAGGTGGTTCCTAATCTGGTGGGGGTCGATATCGGGTGCGGGATGGAAACCATCCGTGTGCGCGAAAGCCATATCGAGCTGCAAAAGCTGGATAAGCTGATTTATGAGAAGATTCCATCCGGCTTTGGAATCCGCAGCAAGCCACACGCCTATCTTAAGCAGATCGACTTAGAGGAACTTTGCTGCGCCGGCCAGGTGAACCTCCCCCGGGCGGAAAACAGCATCGGGACCCTGGGCGGCGGAAATCACTTTATCGAGGCCGACAAGGACGACGAGGGGCATATTTATATTGTGGTGCACTCGGGCAGCCGTCATCTGGGCGTAGAGGTGGCAAGGTATTATCAGGAGGAGGGCTATAAGGTCTTAAACGGTACGGACGACGAGTCGGTTGAGGCGCTCATCGCCCAGATGAAGCGGGAGGGCCGTCAAAAGGAGATTCAAAAGGAGCTCAGGCGGTTAAAGAACCTCAAGCAAACCCATATTCCGAGACCGCTTGCCTATGTGTCCGGAGAGCTGTTCGACCAGTATATCCACGATATGAAAATCGTCCAGCGCTTCGCCGCCCTAAACCGGCGGGCCATGATAGACGAGATTGTAAAGGGAATGAAGCTCCATGTGGAGGAGCAGTTCACCACCGTTCACAACTATATTGATACCGAAAACCGGATCCTTCGTAAAGGGGCGGTTTCCGCCCGCGCGGGAGAACAGCTTCTGATCCCCATCAATATGCGGGACGGCAGTCTCATCTGTACGGGGCGGGGAAACGAGGACTGGAACTTTTCCGCCCCTCACGGCGCCGGCCGGCTGATGAGCCGGGCAGAGGCCAAGCAGTCCTTCACGGTTTCTGAATTTAAAAAGCAGATGGCGGAGGTCTATACCACTTCTGTCAGCAAGGCCACGCTGGACGAGTGCCCCATGGCCTACAAGGGTATGCAGGATATTTTGGATAATATCGGGCCGACGGCCGATGTGGTCAAGATCATCCGGCCCATCTACAATTTCAAGGCGGGAGACGAAGACTAAAAACTTGTATCGACAGGATATGGGGCGGATGATTTCGGCCGATTGCGCCGAGGCCGGGCTGTAAAACCTTGGGGATCGCCCGCTTGCACGCGGCTTTACGCCTTGCCCGCTGCTTTCATTTGTTTGAAACGGCGGACGGAAAAATCGGTACAAGCTCCGCGCTCCCGTCTGAAGAGAAAGGACGATGCCGTTATGGGACTTGACATTTACGCTGGGACCTTAACCCGGTACTATGCGCACAACTGGAAAACGGCCGCCCAGCAGTGGGCGGAGGAAAACGGATTTGCGTTTCACCGTATCGCTCCAGGCAGGGAGGACCCCTCGGAGGAAGAGGAACTGTCTCCCGCCGAAATACAAAAGGCTGTGGAGGACTGGCGGGAGCAAATACTGGCCGCCGTCTCCCAACCGGGTAAGGCGCCGTATACGCCCTGGCCGGAGGACAATGAGAGTCCCTATTTTACCGATAAGCCCGATTGGGACGCGCTGGGCGCTATGCTGCTGACTGCCGCCTGTCATACCTACCGGGAGCCGATTCCGTCCAGCGTGCCCAAGGGCTGGGACTTTATGGAGCATCCGCTGATTCGCCGTCTGTCGGAAGACGGGGAGCGGGTCTGGTCTCTCTTCCGGGGCGCCGTCTGCTGGATTCCCCTGCCGGACGGTTTTTTGTTTCAGGGACCGCTGCCCACCGGCGGCCAGACGGTTATCGCCACCACGGCCGCGCTCCATATGGAGTTGGATCAGCTCAACGCCATGGCGTGGCAGGCGGACGAGGCCGCCATCCTCGGCTGGAGCAAGACCGAGGGCTACCCAGTTGAGGGAAGCGTGGGGCCGGACGGGGTCTTTACCAAGGCGGATATACCAGAGCAAAGCCAGTATGATACCGAGTCCTTGGCAAAGTTCGCCTTTTCGATTTTCTACCAGGCGGTGCAGTTTTCCGAGGAAGGGCAAACGCCCATTTTGTTAGACTATTAGAGTGTGTATCAAAACCGGGAAAAGGCGGGTTTTTGTTCGGATAGGATTGGCTAAAAAACGTGGTCTAAACTTGCTTCCTGCGAGGACCTTTGACCAGGAAAATGGCCCAAGATGGGCAAAAGATATTTTTTGTCGTTTCAAAACAGTACGATAGGCTGTCCGGCGCGGGCGGCGATTTCGCAGAGGGATACATCCGCCGCTCGCCGTAGCGGGCGCTCGTCCCGCCGGGGAACGCCAGAGAACCATTGGGGAACAGACCTGTCCTTTCTGCTGCGCGGGTCCCTTGGGAAGGGCCGTTTAGCCGAAAAGGAGCGGGTCGGGTATACCCGGCATGCTTTTCCGTATGGGACGCCCAAGGAGAAGGTTGAAGGAAAGTTCCTTCCGAATGAGACTTTTTGGAATTATGCAAAAAGGAGAAATGGCAATGTGTGATGAAACGGAACTGAAGCAGGAGGGCTTTGACGCTATTGCCCATGCGGTCCGCCGGCTGTATCCGAACCAGGACGGCCGGTATTACGGTACGCTGCTTCCCTATTCCTTGGGCGGCGGCGATCCCTTGGACGGCGTGGAGGTCTGGGAGAGCGAACGGGGCCTTCCTCACTGGCACTATATTACCTATGGCTTTACCGAGCTGTATGAGAAGGAAAGCGACGACGCCGAAGTGAGCGGCTATGGATTCGAGCTGACCTTCCGGCTGAAGCGGGAGGGAGAAGAGGAGCCGCCGGCCTGGCCTATCAATCTCTTGCAAAATCTTGCCCGGTATGTGTTTTCCAGCGGTCACCCCTTCGGCTCTGGCCACCACATGAGCTGCAACGGTCCCATCGCCCTGGAAACCGATACGCAGCTTACCGCCCTGGGATTCCGCGTCGATCCGGAACTGGGCGAGCTGGATACCTCCAACGGCCGCATGACCTTTTTACAGGCGGTGGGCATAACCCAAGACGAGATGGACGCTATGATGTGCTGGAAGGGAGAGAAATTTCTAGCGGCGTTAGAACAGCAGCTTCCCTTATGCGTCGCCGATTTGTCCCGCGGATCCCAGATGAACAATCCGGATTTTGAGAGAATATGGCGGGCCGGAATGGAGCGGGACGGTTCCTCCACAGGTTTCCTCTATATGGATGCGCTGGAGACGGGGATGGAGGAAGGACGAGCCGAGAGCAGAAGCCTGCTGCGGCTGGGGGCCGGTCATACCCATATCCTGGCCCATATGCTTCGCGCCCGCGTGGGCAAGGGACAAGAGCTGTATGTGCAGGGTGAAGAGGCCGCCGTACAGTTTCAGCCCGGTTTGCAGACGGCCGCGGTCTTAGAGGGGAAAGTCTTGGTTCTTACCTTGACGGAGAAGGGGTTGGAGGAGCTTTGCGCCTGTCTGAAGCCCCAGGCCGGAACCTGCGTTTTGACCAGCCTGCCTCTGACCTTGAATCTGGTTCCTACCAGAATAAAGGACCGGGACGGAAATGTTGTGCAGGTAATAGAGTAAGGGGGCATGCGGTATGAGCGAAGCGTTTGAGCAAAATCTACAGGAAAAAGGCCCCCGGCCGGGCGGGCCCTTTATCATCCAGCTGCTGTTTCGGGACCCGGTTCCCGCGCCTGATAAGGAGGATATGACAGAAGTCTTGACCCGCCGCTGCGGCGCGGTAGAGCGCTTCTGCTACGACGAGAAGACGGCGGGCTTCGCGGCCCTGGATCATGTGGGAGCCTACAAGGACGGCAAGGTTCCCGCACAGCTTATGATTACCGCCTGTCATCCCTTTGACGGCAGAGACTTCGACCCGTTTCTGAAAAGCCAGATGTGGGACTGTATGGACGATCGGGAGCGGATACTCCGGGAGTGCCGGTACCAGGTCGTTGCTACGGATATGCTGGCGGCGGCTCTCCCGGCCCTGGAACGGGCCGAGCTGGATATGAATTTTCTGGCGGCCCTGGCCGAGCTGTATCCCGCCTGTGAAGCTTTTTACTTTCCAAGCTGCGGCAAACTGTTTTTGGCCGGAGAGGTGCGGGAATGTCAAATCCCCGGCCCCGACCGCTTTATCCGTTTTGGCGTAAACGCCCGGTTTTTCCGGGTGCAGGACACAGAAGATATGATGGTGGATACGGTTGGCATGAGCACCCTGTTTCTGCCCGATCTGCAGTACCATTTCCGCGGCATGGAGCCCGATTGGGTGGTCAATCACGCCTATAGCCTCGCTTCTTATATTTTGCAAAACGATACTCCCATCGAATCCGATGAAACGGTGGATGGAATCGTTGCCGGCGAGATGAGCCGGCAGGTACAGTGGAAGTGTCAGTACGAGGAGGCGCTGATTCAGCCGCCTCGAGAGGTGCTGGATATCCATATGGGCGAATATGCGGCCGGCCTGCGGTAAGTCTCAGAGTTTGGGCCGGGTTGGAGAGAAGGCGAGAAAGGCCGGATTGAAGAATCGTTTCGCCGCCCTTATGCGTCAAACCCGCAGGAAAACACGGAAAAAGAGCACCAAAGGGAAGGGGCCGTCATAGGATAGAGTAAAGGACTTTCATAGGAGGTTGTAACGATGCCCTTTCACACCTATCCTTACGAGCTGCCCCCGCTGCCCTATGCCTACGACGCGCTGGAGCCCTACATCGATGCGGAGACCATGCGCTATCATCACGACAAGCACTTTCAGACCTACATAGAGGGACTCAATAAGGCCCTTGCGCCCTATCCGCATTTGCAAAAATGCCGGTTGGAGGAGCTGCTCTCCGCCCCGGCCAGACTGCCCGACCCGGCCCGCTGCGCCATTCTGCGAAACGGTGGCGGCGTATATAACCACAGCCGTTTTTTCCGGGGCATGGCTCCCGCCCAGGAGGACGGTCACAGGCCGGAGGGCGGTTTGGCCCAACTGATCGACCAGACCTTCACCTCCTTTGACCATTTCAAGGAGGTCTTCTCGCAGGCGGCTCTGGAGGTCTTTGGCTCGGGCTGGGCGGTTTTGGCCCTGACGCCCCGCGGCAAACTGAAAATCGTGCAATTGCGCAATCAGGAAACCACTCTGCCCGCCGGCGCGCTGCCTCTTTTGTATATCGACGTATGGGAACACGCCTACTATTTGAAATATAAAAATCTGCGGGCCGAATATGTGAAAAACATCTGGAACGTGCTGGCGTTTCCTGCGCTTTAGGGCCTGGGCCCAAATAGAGAAACGGCCTTTTCCCAGATAAGCGGATGGATACGAGAATAAAAAACCTAAAGCCGCGCTTGCAACTAGGGCTTGTTTGAAAAATATGACCGACTGCGCTAAATC
>JAAVYX010000160.1 GCA_022791355.1 Clostridiales bacterium
CCCAAAACCTCCACCGAATCGGGAATATCTCCCGCCGCCGTACGGGCGATCTGTTTGGCGGAGGACAGGGGAAGCAGGCATCGGCCGAAGCCCAGCCGGGCGGCCTCCACCACCCGGGCCGAAGCCCGGCCGACCGACCGCAGCTCGCCCGACAGGCCGATCTCCCCAAAGGCCACGACGTCGTCGGGTATGGGCTTGTCCTTGAGGCCGGACACCAGGGCCAGCGCCACGGCTAGGTCGGCCGCCGGCTCGTCCAGCCGCAGGCCGCCTACCACGTTTAAATAAGCGTCCAGATTGGCGAAAAAATACCCTGACCGTTTTTCCAGCACCGCCAGCAGCAGGTTCATCCGGTTGTGGTCAAAACCGGTGGCCATACGGCGGGGATTGCCGAAGCCGCTGGCCGTCACCAGACCCTGCACCTCGGCCAGGATGGGCCGGGAGCCCTCCAGAACACAGGCGATACAGGAGCCGGACACGCTGCTCATCCGGCCGGACAACATGGCCCCCGACGGATTTTCCACCTCGTGCAGGCCGGACTCCAGCATCTCGAAAACCCCGATTTCGTTGGTGGAGCCATACCGATTCTTGATGGCCCGCAGAATACGGTAGGAATGGTTCCGGTCCCCTTCAAAATACAGCACCGCATCCACAATGTGCTCCATCACCTTGGGGCCGGCAATGGCCCCGTCCTTGTTGACGTGACCCACGATGATCACCGGCAGGTCCAGCTCTTTGCCGGTGCGCATAAGCAGATTGGTGCACTCCCGCACCTGACTGACGCTGCCGGGGGAGCTGTTCATATCGGTCAGATTCATGGTCTGGATGGAGTCGATCATAACCAGGTCGGGCTTTGTGGAACGGATGTATTCGGCGACGGCCTGTACGTCGGTCTCGGCCATGATCATGAGGCTGGGGTTGTTTACATGCAGCCGCTGGGCCCGCAGCTTGAGCTGCCGGGCCGATTCCTCGCCGGACACGTAGAGAATCTGATAGGCCGGGTCCAGCTGTCCGCAGATTTGTAAAAGGATGGTGGACTTTCCGATGCCCGGGTCGCCGCTCAGCAGCACCACTGATCCCTTGACAATTCCGCCCCCCAGCACCCGGTCCAGCTCTCCGATGCCGGTGTGATAGCGATGCTCATCCACAATGTCGATTTCGGCCAAGGGAGCGGCCGCGGCCGTCCGCCGAAGAGCGTGGGAAAGGGGGGCGGCCGGGGCCGGCAGCTCCTCGTTCATGGTGTTCCACTCCCCGCAAGCGGGACAGCGGCCGCTCCACTTGGGATTCTCATATCCGCAGGCCGAACAGACGTAAACCGTTTTAGTCTTTGCCATGCTTTTCCACTTCCTTTGTAAAAGGATACCGTCTACCGCCAAGGAATCATACGCCCGACGGCCGCTCAATCAGGAGGCGATCAGGGAACGAACAGTCTTCCTGAATTTGGCGGGCCCAAGCCAAGCCGCTCATTAGAACGGGCGGCAGCAAGCCGGTCAAAAGATCGACCCGCAAAAGCCGTTTTAAAAGGCGGACCGCCGGCAGCCGGGTGTTCGCCCGGCCGCCAAGATAAGGCGGCATGCGTAGGGCCGCCCCTAAAACTTTATGACCCTTTTGCCGTCCGGCAGTTAGGTTTTGGGCTCCTCCGCGTCTATATAATCCAAAAATCCAAGCAAAACCGCGAAGGCCATTTTCTTTTGATATTCCGCGTCCTTAAGCTTTTGCAGCTCGGCGGAATTGCTCAAAAAGCCGCATTCCACGATAACCGCCGGAATTTTGGCGTTGTAGAGCAGATAGGTGTCCTTAGTGCCCTTCTTGACCGCTCGGGTATTATCGGGCTGCAGCTGAGCCTTGACCGATGCCTGAATGCATTCGGCCAGCAGCTTGGAGTCCTCCTGGCCCGGCCCGTAAAAGACCTGCGCGCCGCTGTACTGAGACTGCTCGAATTTATTGAGATGGATGCTCAAAAGGACCGAATTGGTGTATTTCTCGGTCAGCTTCAGCCGGTTTCGCAAATCCGAATTTTTCCGTTGGCGGATGGTGACGGCGTTGGGATCGTCGGTGGCCACGTCGCCGTCCCGCACCATGATGACCTCGAAGCCCATGGACACCAGCAGATCCCGCAGATCCTGGGCGATTTGCAGGTTCAGGTCCTTTTCCAGCGTACCGTCAGGGGCTACGGCGCCCCCGTCAAAACCTCCGTGTCCAGCGTCCACAATCACCACCGGCAGGCTGCGGGAGGCCAGAGAAGCCGGTTGTATCCGGTCGGCCAGCGCCCGAAAGCCAGTGACAAAGACAGCCGCCGCCAAAAGGGTCAAAGCGACAGCCGCTATTTTTTTGAAGCGTATACGGAATACCATTTTCCATCCCCCGCAATCTCTGCATGACGCGCGGCGCAGCGCGCTCTATAGCAGAATATGCCAAAGGGAGGAGCCAATATGTCACCCGCAGCGCGGACATTTTTATAAAGAACTTTGCGTCCCGAATAAAAACATCCGATTTTTGGCCTGCAGCGGCTGTCTTGTTTCTTTATGATCAGGAGGGGATTTTTAAGCAGATTGCTTTCTTTGTTGGGACTTTGCGCGAGTTTTCCCGCTACTAGCTACTAGGCCAACTTTTGGAGCATCCATATAGGCTCGCCTGGGCGCCAAGCCTTACATCCAGTTAAACAAGCGAAAAAGAAATCTGCCGCAAAAGCTCCCAATCGCTCATAAAATAAAAACAAGCCTATTGCATAGCATCCCGTCTGCTAAACCAAAAATGAAAAACGCCTTACCCCCGCTTGCTTTTTTTCCTCCCATTCTTATAAAAAAATCGCTCGTGCAGGGAAATCTCCCGATAGCCGAAAAGGTAGCCAAAGGCGGGCGCTATCGGCAGGACCAAGGTAAAACAGGCGGAAAGGATCACCGGCCCCCAGCTCATCTCGGCTAAACTTAGGGTGCCGGCCAGCAGAGAGTAATTCAGGGGGAAAAAGATACAGTTAATCAGACGGTACGGGTACAGGAAATCCGCGGTAAACAGACCGGCCTTGGCCAACAGCAGGAGTATCCCCGCTGCAAAAAAAGGAATACTGGCCATAAGCCCCGTTTTCAAACCCTTCCATACATCCTCCCTGACCCGGCCAAACAGATGCTTATTCCGGTCGCTGTTCCCCGCCTGCCAGGCAAGACCGTAGGGAAGGGAAAACAGTACGCAGAAGTTGAGCAGCTGGCAGACCACCCGGCCTATGACGCTGTTGATCAGCAGCAGTACCGATAAAGAGGTCATCAAACAGATCAGGTCGGCAACCACATACCGCAGAAAGAGAAAGAAGGTCAAACGAGACGTCCCGTATTTGTTGGGGCTCTCATCCTTGTAAAGCGCGCCGCTGGCAGACATTGGACATACGCTCCTTTCCGCTGTTTTGATAATTGTTAAAGGCAGTGTATAAAAAACGGTCAGCCGTACTGGCCCGGAGCCTTCGAAATGTAAAGGTTCAGCCCGCCTTAACGTCTGTTTACAAGGTCAAAAGGATATACAGATTATCGCTTAGACGCGCCGAACGAAAATCTACATCTTTTTTCAGACTCCAGCGGGCGGATGCGCAAACGCTAGCAGCGCATCCGCTATTTTTATTGCCGCGTAAGAATGCGGCAATAAACGCCGTGTCGGCGGCACGCCAACCGTTCCGCGATTACAACCTGCCTGCAAAAGCAGACATCCGCCATGAAAAGCAATCGCTTTTTACGCCAAGGCGGCCTTGATCATAATCGCGCATTCCAGCCGTTTCTTCTCCAGCTCGCAGGCCAGCTTGTGGGGCGAACGGATATTGCCGGCGTATTGCAGATTATTGGCGTTGCAGCCGCCGCTGCAATAAAACCGGGCCCAGCATTCCTTACAGGTCTCCTTGGAATAGACGTTGGCCGCGGCGAAATCGGCCTTTTTCTCCCGGTCTATAGGCTGACCGTGCAAGCTGCCCAGCTTCCAGCCCTCCATGCCCACAAACTGGTGACAGGGGTAAATATCCCCCTCCGGCGTAACGGCCACATACTCGTTGCCGCAGCCGCAGCCCCGCAGCCGTTTGATGGCGCAGGGCCCCTGATCCAGATCCAGCATAAAGTGGAAAAAGTTGATTTTGCTTCCCTTTTTCTTCAGGGCGATAATGGCCTGGGCCAGCCGCTCGTACTCCGCAAAGACGGCCGGAATATCCGCCTCGGTCAGGGCGTAGGGCAGCTTGGAATCGGACACCACCGGCTCAATGGATATCTGGTCGAAGCCCAGCTCGTAGAGATGGAGCACGTCTTTTGTAAAGTCCGGATTTAAACGGGTGAAGGTGCCGCGGACATAGTAGTCCTTATCCCCCCGCTTTTCCACCAGCTTCTTGTATTTGGGAACAATGGCGTCGTAGCTGCCCTTGCCGCCGGGGGTTACCCGCAGCTGATCGTTGATTTCCCTACGCCCGTCGATGGACAGCACCACATTGGACATTTCCCGGTTGATAAAGTCGATCTTGTCGTCGTCCAGCAGCAGGCCGTTGGTGGTGATGGTGAAGCGGAAGTTCTTGCCGTATGCCTGCTCCTTAGAGCGGGCGTAGGCCACTACCTCCTTGACCACCTCAAAATTCATCAAAGGCTCGCCGCCGAAGAAATCCAGCTCCAAATTGCGGCGGGATCCGGAGTTTTCCAAAAGGAAATCGATGGCCTTTTTGCCGGTCTCAAGGGACATGAGCTTGCGCCCCTGTCCGAAATCCCCCTTGGCAGCGAAACAGTATTCGCAGCGTAGATTACAGTCGTGGGCGATATTCAGGCACATGGCCTTGACCGGTACCGGCCCCATCATTTTGGCATACTGCTCGTACTCGTCGGCCGATTCCAAGAGCCCCTCTTCAAAAAGCGCGTAGAGCTCGGCGTAAGCGTCCCGTATCTCCTCCTCGCCGTACCGGCCGGACAAATCGGCCAGCGCGGCGGCGGGACAGTCCTTCTCCATATGTTCGGATGTATAGTCCAGCAGCTGGAAGGAAAGCTCGTCCAGCACGTGGACGGCGCCGCTGCACACATCCAGTGCGATATTGTATCCGCCCAACGAATATGTATGTACCATTTTGTTCCGTCCTTTTATATTTCTTTTATACGCTATGGGTACCAACGATTGACAGGGGATAATACGCCCCGCGGACTTTTACGGGTGGAAAACCTACGCAGGCAGGACGGCCGCCAGGTTACCGAGTTTCTCTTGGCTACCTTTCGGCCGGCAACCAAGACATCGCAGCTTGCGACAATTTTTCCATCGTAAAACCGTATTTGCCCTTTGTAAATCGATGATATGTTTTTGCAAAGGTTTTTATTCTCGCCGCTTTGTCGTTTGATTTAGCAGACGGGATCTTGCGCCTTCTTTGTATTGGATTAGCAGGAGGTTTCGCGCCAGGTATTACTATTGTTATTACTCCAAAACCTGGTCGCGAGACGCAAATTCCTTTTCTTTGCGCAAAGAAAAGGAAGCAAAAGATGCGTTCGCGGAAATCCTATGGATTTTCGATCGGGACATCGAGCCCCTCGCAAAAATATACGCCTTGCGTATGGATTTCCTCTTTCCCATATGCCTTCCCGCTCCTTTATGCTAAGACGACGGTAGTGGCACATTTGGGTTCCTCCTTACGGTTGTCTCGCAACTACTATTTTTCCCTCTTATGTCATTCCTTTTTTCTCTCGCTCTTAGATTGTATATTCACCCGTCGCAAAAGAAGGGGGCTAGAGTCGCTTCAGCGCCGGGACGCCAGACGTCAGACGCTATTAGACCAGCTTTGGGAGGAACAACAAAAGGAAATCTGGCGCGAAACCTCTACCCTAACCAAATAAGGGAAAAGCGAATTGGAAGCGAATCCTCCGCCCGGCCAACCAAAGAAAAAAGGCAAAAACAGAAAATAAGGGACAGAAAAAATCCTGTCCCTTAAAACCTCTGTTCAGTTGCTTACTTCTCGCATTTCTGATTGGCCACGGTGCAGGAAGTCTTGCAGGCCGACTGACAGGATGCCTGACACTCGCCGCAGCCGCCCTTAGCGGCCGTCTTCTTCAGAGCGCCGTTGTTCAGCGTCTTGACGTGCTTCATCGTTTCAACCTCCCCGGTTATAATTCAGTACCCACAGTATAGCACAACTGTCCGGCGTTTTCAAACAATTTTTCACCTTTTTCTGGTATTGACCCCGCAGACCCCGCCCACGGCGGCCGCCAGTAGGACAATGGCCAGCTTAATCAGGCTGAGCATGGTAAAGTCGGCGGCGCTTACCGCCAAGGAGACCAGCGTGATAATCAGATAAAGCAATATCCCGGTCAACCCGCCTATCATCAGACCCTGGCGGCCTACGATACGGGCGGCCAAAAAGCCTGAGAAAAAAGCGCCGATTCCCGCCGCAACAGCGGACAGGGCAATGGCCGCGGAGGCCGGAAAGTCCTTTACCGTCAGCAGTACGGCCAGGAGCATGAGCATGAGAAACGTAACGACCGCACCCAGAATCAGTCCGGCTATAACCGGCTTGACCAGCGTGCGGAAGTCGAAAGCGTCGCGATTTTTTTCCATGGTTCGTCCCCTTCTTTCCCTACATATACGCCGGGAAAGAGGACGGCGGTCCGTCTCCCCTCCCATACGCTCCACATACATTTTCGTAAAGTCCTCTTACAAAGCCTCCCGCCCCGGAAAACGCCGGGAGGCCGGAGAAGGCCCGGCGAAAATCTGTACAGTCTGGTACATGTATATGCGAAGGGAACAAGCCGTATGCTAACAGGCTTTTACTTTTTGGGGGCCGGATCGTCGTCGTGCAGGGTCATGTTCTGCTGAATAGCCCACTTGGCCAGCTTGTGCTTGGAATGATCGCTGGGCGACTCGATAATCAGGGTATCGTCCTTGATGGAAATCACCCGGCCGTAAAAGCCGCCGATGGTGACGATTTCGTCTCCTACCTGGACGTTGGAGCGCATCTGCTCCTCTTTTTTCTGCCGCTTGCGCTGGGGCCGGATCATCAGAAAATACAGGGCCGCGCCGATAACCACCACATAGATGATCATGATCCACCACTGACCGCCTGCCGCGCCTGTCGCGGCGGTTTCGCCTTCCAGAAGCCGTAAACTCAAATTATTCATTTTTTCACCTCTAATAAAAATTACCATTTTATTATACAGGCAAAACAGATAAAAAGCAACCGGACAATCCAAATCGATTATGGACAGTTTATGAATTCTGCAAAGCTTGCGGCAGGAACCCGGCGAACGTCTGCGCAGATTCCCCTTTTTTCGGCATATAGCCATGCGCTCTACGCAATCAAAACCACTAGTAAACTAGTGGTTTGCACAGACCCCAGAGGGG
>JAAVYX010000161.1 GCA_022791355.1 Clostridiales bacterium
CTCCCAAGGGCGCTACCCTGCGTATAAAAACCTGGGCGTTTTTTGTGATGCCCATGTCCATGATGCGCCGCTTGACCGCGCCGGCCCCGTGCAGCTTGACTACCGTGACCTGCTCGCCCGGCTTTGCATCCCGCAGTGTTTTCATACTCTATTCCTCCCTTTCTATCCAGATACGGCCGGTCATTTCCCTATCCAGGGCCAGGCGGCTGTCCTTGACCTGCACGATCATGTTTCCGGACAGCTTGGATACCACCGTGACGGCTTGGCCCTCCACCAGCCCCAGATTGGCTAAATGCCGCCGGGTTTGATCCCGGCCGCTGATCCGTACAATACGGTTTTTCTCCCCTACCCGCGCTAAGGTCAAAGGCATAATAGGGTCGGCCTCCTTTCGATTAGCTTCTGCTAACCCTTGCTGCGCTGTAAAGTTTACCATATCCTCCACCTCCTGTCAATAGCATGCGCTAATTATTGTTAGGTAAGGCTAACTTGGGCCGAATCGGATAGAATCGATTATAATTGCAATCTGTTTCATCCGCATCTATATTTACGTTGGGGAAAGCAGTCCCTACGCAAAAAGACGCCATCTATCCTGAAAGAACGTCCGCACCAGCCGCCGGCGCTTGATACCTACCCTACCGCGCCGGTTTGCCTGAACGCGTCCCTGTAAGCAGGCCTTAATCCGGGAACGCCTGAAGCCCCCTCGAGGAGCTCTTATGAGCAACGCAAGGAGGCTTCAGGCGTCTTCTTAAAGGACAGCGGAAGCGCGAACGATCCCTTTGCGGGCTACTGGCCGGCAAGACGTAACCGCAAGCGCTTCGGCGCGCTCGAGACCTGAATTGGTCTAGCTCTCATAGCCCTTTCTCAATCCCTAGTTTACCCGCGGGTACTGCCTACATGAGCAGATACAACAGGGCCATGGTTAAAAACTGGTCGTTTTCCTCGCCTGAGAGCAGCAGGATGATGAGCAGAATCAGGGTACGGTCCCCGTCTAGGTCGATGTTTTTGAAGTTGAGCAGCTTCATCAAATCCATGCCGGTCCCGCGGGCGCCATGGGAGGACGGCTCCGGCCGGCGCGCTGGGACATTTGTTTCAGATGAACCCCTTCCGCGCCTCTCATTGCCGGCCGGCCGGGGGAGAGGGGCCGGTCCTCTGCGGGATTGCTCCCCGACAGGCGCGGGCATCGTCTCAAAGCGGCGTTCCCCACGGTCCTCCTGCCGCCCCGGCTGTCTTCCGTCCGGTTGCGGACCGCGCGGATTCTCTTGGCGCTCTGCCTGCCTGTCTTCCGGGCGCTCTTGCCGTTCTGCCTGCCTGCCGGTCGGGACCCTGACAAAACTGGGCATGGGGGGGAAACCGCCGTCGGCCGGCCGTCGGCGGGCGGGAGCGGACTCGGCGGGGGCGGGCTGGGCCCGCGCATGCATTTCCCGGATTCTGGCGGCGGCTTCCGCCTGCAGTCGTTCCAGCTCGGCGCGGTCATAGTCCGCCATGCTTGTATCCGCTCCTTTCCATTGGATTCGGTCCGGCCTTTCAGCCCGCCGGGTCCCCAGATTTCAAAGGGGCAATAGGTTTACGGGACAGGCCGCGCCGCCATACGGCCGGCCGGCGGAACAGCCCCCTCGCAAGCCGCCTTCCCTTGGCTGGGGAGGGCGGTTCTACAAGAGATTGCCGAACAAATCCAGTCCGGAATCCTTGAGTAAAGGCAGGATATCCAGAATGCGAAGAATTTTTACCGCCTGATCCACCCGCTCCTGCCGGGCGGGGCTCAGATGAGGCTTTAAAGCCAGCAGAAGCTGGGAACGGTCGTCCTGCCGGGGCGCTTTCAGGGCGCTGCCGATTTTCATGATGGCCTGTATTTCCTTTGGGGAAATAGAGGAAAACAGGCTTTCCATGGGAGACGGGGCCGGCGCCTGTACGGGCGCGGCCGCCGGGGCCCCGCCGCCCATGGACTGCAGCAGGCTGGACAAAAGCGCCGACGTATCTCCGCCTCCGTTGCCCTGCGCTGGAGGCGGAGATACGGGCTCCGGCCCGTCTGGGGGATCGGCCGGCGGCAGGGCGCCGCCTAGCAAGGATCCGGCCAGACTCTTGAGCTGCTCCAGCTCGGCCGGATTCTCCAGAAGGGAGGACAGCTTAGCCGATAAATCTTCCATTTACGCCGCCTCCTTCCAGCCTGTGCGCACAGCCGCAAACGCCGCCGGGAGGAGCCGTGTCCCGCTCTTCCGCCTTGCGTTTTGGACCGCCGCGAAGTTTTGCCTTGACCGGCGGAATGGTTCCATGTCCGGCCGGCATTTTTGTTTATACATGCAGGCTCTTACTTTTGATCGTTCATCAGCTTCTTTAAAAGCATCTGGGCCTGGGGGGTGGACAGCAGCCGCTGGGCGGCCGCCTTGTTGGACAAAACCTCTTGCAGCTTTTTACTGTCGCTGGGTTTCAGATTTTTGAGGATATTGTCCAGGCTGCCCGACTGTAGGGCCGCCTCCACCTGCTTTTTGTCCTCGGGCCGCAGATTGGGCGCGGCGTTATCCAGCATTTTCTGGAGTTTTTCCCGATCCATCTGATTATCCATTGCAATCATCCTCCGTATATCATATAATACCTTTATGCATTTTCGCGCGGGTTTATGCCGGCCGGTCCCGCCCTCAACAAGCGCATAGGGCTTTGTGGACGGCGCGGGCGGAACAGAGAAAAGGAGCGAATGGGGTTGACACGTCTTCTGGTTTTTTCGGACAGTCATGGGATTCGTTCGGTTGTGGAAAGAGCGCTGACCGACCACCCGGAGGCCGAGCGGGTTTTCTTTTTGGGGGACGGGCTCCAGCAAATGGAAGAGACGGCCGTCCAGTTCCCCGGTCCGGTCTACCATATGACGGCCGGCAACTGCGACTGGGGCGGCGGCCAAAAGCCTCAGGAACTGGTAACCGTAGCCGGCCGCCGGATTTTTTACACCCACGGCCATCTGTATAGGGTGAAATTCGGTCTGGATCAGCTGTTGGCAGCAGGTCGGAAAAGCAGGGCCGACCTGATTCTTTACGGGCATACCCACATAGCTGATACAAGGTATGAAAACGGCCTGTATATTATGAATCCCGGGACCGCCCGTTCCATCGGCGGCAGCTACGGTATTGTGGATATTACCCCGGAAGGACTGGCGCTCAACATCGTGAAGGTCTGAGCCGGTTTTGCGTTTTTTTGTCTAAGAGCCGCCCCTAAAATGGAAACACCCGTCCGTTTCTCTGTTTTGGGACAGGCTATAAACTTCCTGTTGGAGATGTGATGCGTATATGCGGAGCGCTACGCTGCCGGAGCCCTTTCCCCTTCCCGGTCTGCGCACCCGGCGGTTCGGCCGGTTTTCCTGCTTTTTGCCCCAAGTGGATTCCACCAACCTTTTTCTCAAGGAGATGGCCGAGCGGCTTCCGTCCGGCGCGGTCTGCGTCGCCGGGGTGCAGACCGCCGGCCGGGGCCGGCTGGGACGGACCTGGACGGGACAGGGGAAAGATCTCCCCTTTTCCCTGCTCATCCGCGCCCGCGCCCCCCTGCCCGCCCTTTCCCTGTGCTGCGGCGTCGCCGTGGCCGAGGCCCTGTCCGAGCTGACAGGGGCGGACTTTGGGATCAAATGGCCCAATGACATTATATGCGAGGACAAAAAAATATGTGGCATCCTCTGTGAAAGCCGCGCGGCGGGGGAGGGCGAGATATGTATGGTGTGCGGGATGGGAATCAACCTGACCCAGACCGCCGCCGATTTTGCGAGGGCCGGTCTCCCCCACGGGGGTTCGGTGGAAATGCTCACCGGGCAGCGGATAGGGCCCGCGGCCGCGGCCGCGGCCGTACTCAACCGGCTGGAGCCCCTGTGCGACAGAATGGCGGCCCAAGGCTTCGGGAGCGTCAAGGCCCGCTTTGCCGCCCGCTGCGTCACGCTGGGCCGGCAGGTCAGCGTGATTGAGGAGGACCGGTCTTCCTGCGGCCGGGCGGTGGACATAGCGGACGACGGCGCCCTGCTGGTCGCTTTTCCGAATCCCGGCGGTAGGGGGGAGAGTATCCGGACGGTGCTGGCCGGAGAGGCTTCCGTCCGAGGGCTGATGGGGTATATATAAAATTTGTTTTTTGCTTTTCTTCGTTTAGGGCTTGTTAGAAAATAGAGGAATTGACGGAATTTTCGCACAGGACGAGTGGCCACAAGGAAAAAAGCGCGGGAATACTTTGTGTATTCCCAGCATTTTTGACGCAGTGGACC
>JAAVYX010000162.1 GCA_022791355.1 Clostridiales bacterium
CCGACCTGGTCATCTGCCGGGCGGGGGCCATCACCTTGAGCGAATTGCAGGTCCAGGGCAAGGCCTCCATCTTGATTCCCTCCCCCTATGTGGCTGAAAACCACCAGTACCACAACGCCATGACCCTGAAAACCAAGGGCGCGGCCCAGCTCATCGAGGAAAAGGACCTGACCGGAAAACGGCTTACCGGAGAAGTCTCCCGTCTGCTGGCCGACCCGTCCGCCCTGACCAAAATGGGGGACAACGCCAAAAAAAGCGCGGTTTTAGACGTTAACGCCCGTATCTATTCGGTTATTATGGAGCTTTATAGCAAACGCTGACACACACTATTTCCGCCCTCCGCATAGTATGGACTGCTGGGGGCGGCGATATATGTGCCTTCCCGTCCCTTTGCATTTATGCGAAAGGATGGGTGATATGTCCAAAATCTATATAGAAGGCGGCCGTCGGCTTGCGGGGGAAATCCGGGTCCACGGCGCGAAAAACAGCGCCCTGCCGGCGCTGGCGGCCACCCTGCTCTGCCGGGGGGTCAGCGTCCTACATAATTGTCCGCCCCTGCTGGATGTGACGGCCTCCATCCGCATTCTGGAGCATCTGGGCTGCGTCTGCCGTCGGGAGGGGACCACTGTCACCGTGGACTCCTCCACTCTGACCGGCTTTGACATTCCCGATACCCTCATGCGGGAAATGCGCTCCTCCATCGTCTTTTTAGGGGCCATCGCAGCCCGGTGCGGGCAGGCCCGGCTCAGCTTCCCCGGCGGCTGCGAACTGGGGCCCCGGCCCATCGACCTCCATCTGGCCGCCCTGCGGCAGTTGGGGCTGAACATCCAGGAGGACCACGGCCTGCTGGATTGCACGGTGCAAAAGCGATTGTCCGGCGCGGTAATCAACCTGTCGATTCCCAGCGTGGGGGCAACCGAGAACATCCTGCTGGCCGCCGCCACCGCCAAGGGCCGCACGGTCATCCATAACGCCGCCAGAGAACCCGAGATTTCGGATCTGGCCGCTTTCCTCAACCGGGCGGGGGCCTGTATACGGGGGGCGGGCTCCAGTATCATTGAAATCGACGGAGTGTACGACCTGCATGGGACGGAGCACACCGTCATACCCGACCGCATCATCGCCGCCACCTACATGGCTGCCGCGGCCGTCACCGGCGGCGACCTTATCCTGCGGGATGTGGAGGTCTCCCACCTGACCCCGGTGCTGGACAGCTTCCGGGCCGCCGGCTGCCTGGTGGAACCGGCCGTAAAGAGCCTGCGTATCGCAGCGCCTGACCGCTTAAAACCGGTGGGCACAGTGCGGACCATGGCCTATCCCGGCTTTCCCACCGACGCCCAGCCCCCCGTCCTCGCCATGAGCGCCCTGGCCGACGGTCCGTCGGTCTTTGTGGAAAACATATTTGAGAATCGCTTCAAGTATGTGGACGAACTGGCCCGCATGGGAGCCAAGGTCAAGGTGGAGGGGCGGGTGGCCGTTGTGGAGGGGGTTCCGGCCCTGTCCGGCGCCACCGTGTCGGCCACCGATCTGCGGGGCGGGGCCGCCCTAGTTATTGCCGCCCTGGCCGCATCCGGCGTTACCGAGATAGACGAGATCCGCCATATCGACCGGGGCTACGCAGATTTGGAAAACAGCCTGCGAGAGGTTGGAGCAAATATAAAAAGGGAATGATCCGCTTGGAATGGAAAGAAGTATCCGCCGGCCGCGAGTCCGACGCCGGCCGGCGCGCCAATATGGGGAAGCGGACGGGGCGTCCCGCGCCCCGTCCCATGTCCCGCCCCGCGCCCCCTTCGCCGCTGCGTCCAGCCGCCCGTCCAGCCCAAGGCGCGCCGGGGGAAGGACCGGACAGAGGGAAAAGACCCGCTCAAAGGCCGCCTCGGCCTACCGCCCGGCCGTCCGCCAGTCCGCAGGAGGGACCCGCCGGTCCTCGCCAGAGAAATGCGGCCGACCCTCGCAGGGGGAATACCGGCGCCCCCCGGCAAAGGAACGGAGCCGATCCCCGTCAGGGGGACAGGGGCCGCGCCCCGGCCGGAGAAGTCCGCACCCCGCGGCAGACTCCATATTCCTCCTCGTCCCGGGAACTATCCCGGGATTTGTATCAGGACCCGCGCCGGGACCGGGACCCGCGTCAAGCCTCGCCCCAACCGGCTGGGGCCGGGCGGGACAGGCCCGTTGATAACCGGCCCGTACGGAGAAATCCCCAAAAGAGAAAGCCGCGTCCCGGCGTTTTTATCGGTCTGGCGCTGTTGGCGGTTATGACGCTGACCGTCCTGTCTCTTACCGTCTTTTTCCCTGTGACCGACATCCAGGTGACTGGAGAAACCCGCTACGCCGCCTCCCAGATTCTGGAGGTTTCGGCCTTGCAAACGGGCGACAACCTCTTGCTGGCCGACACCGCCAACGCCGCCGACCGCATTCGCAAGCAGCTTCCTTACATCGGGAAGGTGACCGTGTCCCGGCGGCTGCCCGGCACCCTGGTCATACAGGTGGCCGAGTCGGCCCCGACCCGCGCCCTGGAAAGGGAGGAGGGGTATCTGCTTCTCAATGAGGAAAACAAGGTGGTGGACGAGGCCGCGGACAAGCCGGCCGGACTGCTGCTGATTCGGGGGATGGAAACAGAGCCTTATGAAAAAGGCAGAGTTATCGCCTTCTCCAACACCCAACAGGAGGAGCTGCTGGACAGCCTGCTGGAACGCTTGCAGAGACAGAGCCTGCCCGTTACGCTGCTGGATCTGAGCGATATCGTGCAGATTCGCTTTGTTCTGGATAACCGAATTTTGATTAAATTCGGCGCGGCCACAGACCTGGATAAAAAGCTCGGCCACATGTTGGCCACCTGCCAGCAGCTGGCGGCCGGCGCCGCGGGTACGTTGGACATGTCCTGGTGGACGGTTCAAAAAAAGGACGCTTATTTTAAGCAGGAAGCTCTCGCCGAATCCTGGTTGGTCCCCGCCGTCCCGGCCGGCGAGGGGGAGGATGGGCCGGGGGGACAAGCTCCCGAAGATACGCCGGCCGTTCCGAACGACCCCGCCGCCCTGTCGGCTTCCGAGCCGCCGGAACCGGCCGCTTCCCAGTCCGAAACCTCCGTCGCTTCCGGCTCGTAAGAGGCTGCGCGGGCTGAGGGGCGGCGAATGGGGGACAGGCATGTCCGCTTAAGCGGAAAAACCGCGTAATATTAAGGATTTCCACGAAATTTTTTTTGTTTTTTACAATTTCGGTTGTTGAATTTCCCGTTGAATCATGGTAATATCATACATGTATTACTGTAAAAGCTTTCTAAAAATGATTTTTTAAGTGATTTTGCGCCTAGAAACCGGGAGGATTGATAAAAATGGCATTTGAGCTTGCGAATGAATTGGCGGATATTGTACAGATAAAGGTTGTCGGCGTGGGCGGCGGCGGCGGAAACGCTGTCAACCGCATGGTTACCGACGGGGTTAAGGGCGTAGAGTTTGTGGCGATTAACACCGATAAGGCCGCCCTCTATCTCTCCAAGGCCACCCATAAAATTCAGATCGGCGAAAAGCTGACCCGGGGACAGGGCGCCGGCGCCAGCCCGGACAAGGGCCAGCGCGCCGCCGAAGAATCTCGGGACGAAATCGCCGCCGCTTTAAAGGGCACCGATATGGTCTTTATCACCGCCGGCATGGGCGGCGGCACCGGCACCGGCGCCGCTCCCGTAGTGGCCCAGATCGCCAAGGAGGCCGGTATTCTCACGGTGGGTATCGTCACAAAGCCCTTCGCCTTTGAGGGCAAGCGCCGGATGGACCAGGCCGAGAAGGGCATCGCCGCCCTTAGAGAGCATGTGGACAGTTTGGTGGTTATCCCCAACGAGCGGCTGAAGTTTGTTTCCGAGCAGAAGATCACTTTAGCCAACGCATTCGAGTGCGCCGACGATGTGCTCCGTCAGGGCGTGCAGAGCATCTCCGAGCTGATTAACGTCACCGCCATGGTCAACCTGGACTTTGCGGACGTTACCGCCGTCATGAAGGACGCCGGTTTTGCCCATATGGGCGTGGGCCGTTCCTCCGGTCGGGATAAGGCCGAGGTAGCCGCCCAGGCCGCCATCACCAGCCCCCTGATCGAGACCTCCATGGAGAACGCCAAGGGCGTTATTATCAACATCACCGGCTCTGTGGACATCGGCCTGGAAGAGGTGGAGCTGGCCTCCTCCATCATCGCCAAGACCGCCAGCCCCGACGCCAATATTATTTGGGGCGCGCAGCTTGACGAAACTATGGAGGACGAAATCCGCGTGACGGTTATCGCTACCGGCGCGGGCGCTCCCAGCGATAAGAAGGAGCCAGGCATCGCGCCGGCCGCTGCGGAGGATATTAAGAGCATCCTGTCCTCCAGCAGCGACGATTCGGACGAGGACGATTACTACGATGTGATGAAGATCATCAATCGTCGATAAACTGGATAGGACAAAGGCCACAAGAATCAATTTGCCTTGCCGCATTTTGTATTGTTGTGGCCTTTTATTGCTTTTTTGCCCTTGTCGGACGGGAATGTTTTCTGCGGTCGGCTAGCCGTCTATATTTTCTTATTCGTTTAAAAGAGGGGATCGCGCTACTATACCAGATCATGGAAGATTCCAAAATGGACATCTGGCGCGCAACTTTTCTCCTACTAATAAATGGCAGAAGAAATCTGCCGCGAACTCTCTATTTCAACTAAGCCCCAAAACATATCAACTTTCGTTCAGCTCATCGATATCGCAAAAATGTCTACGCTTTATCAAAATAACAACATGGAGGATGCTACTTATGGATCAGCCCAGACCCGAATATCCCCGTCCCCAGATGGTGCGTGATGGTTATGTAAATCTAAACGGCCAGTGGGATTTCGCTTTTGACTTTGGATGCAGCGGCCGGGAGCGAAAGATGTATTTGAACACTGCGGCCTATGATAAGCAGATTACTGTGCCCTTCTGCCCGGAAAGTAAGCTGTCCGGCGTGGAGTATAAGGACTTTATGAACGCCGTGTGGTACCGCCGGGCCTTCTCCGTTCCGGCCGAATGGAAGGGGGACCGAATCGTTCTCCATTTCGGCGCGGTGGATTATTATTGTGAAGTTTATGTAAATGAGAAAAAGGCGGGTTCTCACACCGGCGGCTATACTTCCTTCTCCTTCGATATTACCGACCTCTTGACAGATGGGGAGAATACCCTGGCCGTCTACGCGGAGGATCACACCCGCTCTGGACGCCAGCCCCACGGCAAGCAGTGCAACAACTACTATTCCGGCGGCTGCGACTACACCCGCACCACCGGCATCTGGCAGACGGTTTGGCTGGAACGCCAGCCCGTTTCCCATATCAAGGGCTTTAAGATCTACCCCAATCCGGACGCCTGCGCCGTCACCCTGGAGGTAGACCTGACCTATCCGGCCCCCGGCGCCCAGCTGACGGCCGCCGCCTCCTTTGAGGGACGAGAGGCCGGCTCGGTGGTCATGCCGGTTTCCGGGCATACGGTTATGGTAAATCTGCCCCTGACCGAAAAGCAGCTTTGGGAGCCAGGGCATGGCCGTCTGTACGATCTGACGGTTACCTATGTAAGCGGCGGCTGCACCGACCGGGTAGAGAGTTATTTCGGTCTGCGCAGCGTAAGCTGGGACGGCAAATGCATGTATATCAACGGTAAAAAGGTCTACCAGCGGCTGGTGCTGGACCAGGGCTTCTA
>JAAVYX010000163.1 GCA_022791355.1 Clostridiales bacterium
CTAAAACCTGTCGAAAAGGTTTCCCTTTGGCGCATCTTTTACTTACTTTGTCTTGCAAAGTAAAATTTTTGTGAGGCCCTCGATGGGCCGAACGAAAATCTATACTTTTCTTTGCGCAAAGAAAAGTATGTCGCGCCCCGCGATCAGGGAATGGAGTATTCCTTAAAAGCAGATCTGGCGCGAAACCCGTCTCCCAGCTCAACAAAAAAGGAAAAAGAAAGAGAAAATCTGCCGCGAAGCCTCCCTCTAATCAAATAAAAGATAAAACATTTTTTACATCTTTCCCAACTGCGTAAGCTCCCGGTCGGCGTCGTTCTCGGGAACCTGCAAACGTCGGTAGGCGGTGGGGGTCATGCCGTAAAAGCCCTGGAAAGCCCGGTAGAAGGTCCGGGTGCTGTTGAAGCCCGACTGATAGGAGATTTCCTCCAGACTCAGGTGGGAGCTGCGCAGCAGCATGGCGGCGTGCCGCGCCCGCAGGATATTGACGTAATGACTGAAGCCGCAACCTATATTGGCGTTGAAAAGCCGGGATAGATAATCCTTGTGATAGCCATATCGCTTGGCCAGGGCTTCAATCGTCAGGTTTTCCAGATAATGCTGCTCCAAAAACATCAAAATATCACGTATAATAAAATCGGAGCCCGACCGAGCCGTATGGGAGATCCCAATCTGCTCGGCCAGTATACCCAGAATGACATAAATGTAACCCTTGGCGATCAGGGAATCCTTGGAGCCCGAAAACTCCACCAGCCGCTCCATGGCGTTGGCCATGTCCTGATCCCGGGGACCCGGCTGCATAAAGGGGGCGGCGAAGGACGAGGAACGAGTCATAATGTTAAAGCTGTTGACCATATCGGTGGGAATGATGAGGATGATGCATTCCGAATGCTGGGGGGTGGAATAGGCGTGAACGTCAAAGCTGCCCGCCGCAGAGACCCACCCGGCCGTCAGCCGCCGGCTCTGCCCGTTGACTGTCACGTCGATCTGCCCGTCCAAGACGTACAGAATTTCTATGTTGGAATGAAAATGAGGATTGCAGCCGTTGCCAGTGCTTTGAAAGCAATTGATGGTGTTATTTATATCCCGATGCAGTTCAAAAAAGGCCTTCATGACGTCTCCTTACGCGGCGGCCGGTCGGCATGCTGTACCGAAAGCCCAGCGTCGCATTATGTCAACAAAAAAGACGGCTCATGACAAATATCAGTTTTTGTCATGAAATAGTCTCGATTTTTCCTTCCTATCATAGCAAAAATTAGGTATGATGTCAATGTAAGAAGGTTCCTGGGGCGGAGCCATCCTCCCCTGTAACCAATGTGGAAAGATTTTGAAGCAGCCATGTCGGAAGGCATGCGCAAAGGAGGAAAATGCATGAACAAAAAATGGTTGTCCGTCCTTCTGTCGGCGGCGATGACCCTGTCGGCAGCCGGCGTTCTGCCCGCGGGGGCGGCGGCGTCACAAAAGACGGACGCGGTCAAGGCGGCCCCTATCCTCAAGGAGCTCTACGAGGCGGAGGACGCAGAACTCACCGGCGTTAAGACCGGCGATACCCTGGACGATTTCTACGGTTCCGGCTACGCCGCGAACCTGGGAGCCGGCCAGTCGGTGGCCTTTACGGTGGAAGCCCCTGTCGCCGCCAAGTACGGCGTAAAGCTCCGCTATTCCAACGGCACCGGCGAAACCCAAATGGTAAACCTCTATGTAAACGGCCAGAAGCTGCGCACGGTCAGTCTGGCGGCCGGCATCAACGAAAACACCTGGGCCTATCGGACCGAGGATGTGGAGCTGAAGGCCGGCGAAAACACCCTTACCTATCAGGTGGATGGGGACAATACCGGCGGCGTCAGCATCGACCGGATCGCCCTGTCCTGGCTCTATGAGGCCGAGGACGCCGAGCAGTTGGGCGGCATGGGCAATAACGACGACCACGCCGGCTTCACGGGCACCGGCTTCGCCGCCGGTTACAATGACAACGGCCAGGGCCGCCGCTTCAAGGTAAACGCCCCGGCTGCTGGGGAATACGCCCTGGTCATGCGGTACGCCGCCGGCCAGGAAAATTCGGAATGCCGTACCGTGAGCCTGGTTATTAACGGCCAGAAAACCCAGGTCAAGCTCAACTCCCTGCGTTCCTGGAAGATCTGGTGGGATCATGTTTCCACCGTCAACTTGAATCAGGGCGAAAACACCATTGAGATTGTCCGGCAGGATGGGGACAACGGCCAGTTCAACCTGGACTACATAACCGTCAAGCCGGTCCAGTGGACCTATGCAGGCAAGGTGGAAAAGGTGACGGGCGACAATACCAGCCAGCTCACCTTCCAGCTGGACAACGCGGCCATGCAGGTCACCTCGGTGGCGAAAAACGTGGTCAAGGTCTGGCTGGAGCCGGACAGCCGGTTCTCCCGCAAGTACGAGTCCTTCTCGGTGCAAAGCGACGAGCTGGACCCCCAGACCCTCAAGGCTGTAGACAAGAACAGCTATTATGAGATCGATCTGGGCGACATGGTCATGCGGGTCCAGAAGGATCCCTGCAAGATCACCTACCTGGATAAGAAGGGCAACGTGCTCATGGAGAACGAGAACGAATCCATGGGCTGGACCACCGACGGCGAACTCATGGTCAACAACAAGATGCAGGATAACGAGGCCTTCTGGGGCCTGGGCGAGAAGCCGGAGAACAACTTTAACCGCCGGGGCGAAAAGGTCTACATGTGGTCGGTAGACGCCTGGGGCGCCGAGCTGGACGATTCCTTCCCCTCCTGGGAAGAGGGCCGCTACTACATGGCCACTCCCTACTACGTCAGCTCCAAGGGCTACTCCATCCTGTTCGACAACTCCAGCCGCACCGTCTTCGATATGGGCAAGACCGATCCTTCCACCGTCTCCTTCGGCAGCGTCAACCCCAATCCCGGCGGCGAGCTGTGCTACTACTTTATCTACGGCGGCACGGAGGATAACTACCAGAAGCAGATCGTCAAGACCTATACCGATCTGATCGGCAAGTCCTTTTTCGCCCCCCTCTGGTCCACCGGCAACATCCAGTGCCACTACGGCTACACCCAGTCCGACGTGGAAACGGTTGCCCAGACCTACCGGGACGAGCAGATTCCCCTGGACGCCATGATGGTGGACATTGAGTGGTATAAGTACCTCTGTACGCCCACCGCCTGGAATAATTCCAACTTCCCCAATCCGGAAGCCATGCTCCAGAAAATGAAAGAGCTCAATCTTCACTTCGGCGTTATCGACGATCCCAACATCACAAAGCAGGACAACAACGCCGACTTTGTGGCCGGCGATCAGAACGGCTACTTTGTCAAGGATCAGACCGGCCAGACAAAGCTGATCAACTGGCCCTGGGGCGGCGCCTCCGGCCTTTTGGATTTCTTCAACCCTGACGCCCGCGACTGGTGGGGCGAGCTGCACAACATGATCCTCGACCAGGGTATTGATTTCTTCTGGCTGGATATGAACGAGCCGGCCAAGTACAACGCCGACTGGCTGTTCTGGAACGAGGACGGCAAGTCCTACGGCAATATGAGCGAGGTGAAAAACGCTCTGGCCCTCTTCCATCATATGGGCCTGTACGAAAAGGTTACGGAAAACGGCCAGCGCACCCTCATGCTGGCCCGTACCGCCTATCCCGGCAGCCAGCAGTACGTCTCTCCCTGGACCGGCGACATCCAGGGCAGCTGGACCTCTATGCACCAGCAGATCAATAACGGCATCAGCATGTCGGCCAGCGGCTACAACTACTGGGGCTTCGACATCTCCGGCTTCTTCTCCGACGTTACTGACGAGCAGTATAAGCGCTGGATCGAGCTTGCCTCCTTCACCCCCATCCACCGCATCCACTACATGACCGGCGGCCCCAAGGAGGCCTACACCCACAACGCCACCGAGGTTTCTCAGAAATACATTGGCCTGCGGTATTCCCTCATGCCCTACACCTACTCCCTCACCGCCGACAACATCATCGGCATCGGCATTGAGGAGGGGCTGGGAACCGGCGGCACCGGCGTGCCCATCACCCGCTCGGTGGCTACCAACTACCCCTTCGATGAGAACACCTGGAATCTGGACACCCAGTTTATGAGCGGCAACAGCTTCCTCGTCGCCCCCATGCTGGAGAGCGGCACCCAGCGGGAGGTTTACCTGCCCGCCGGCCACTGGTACGATTACGACGACGGCAAGACCATCTACACCGGCGGCCAGTCCATGTCCTACAACGCTCCCGAGGACCTGCTGCCCGTATTCGTAAAGGAAGGCTCCATCATCCCCATGCAGCCGGTTATGCAGTATGTAGGCGAGAAACCGGTTGACGAGATCACCCTGGACGTCTTCCCCACCCTCTCCGACGGGGACTTCCACTTTGTCCTGTACGAGGACGACGGGGAGACCATGGACTATAAGACCGGCGAATATACTACCACCCGTTACGACGCGAACGTAAAGTATACCGGCGACAAGCGTACCGTCACCCTGAACATCGGCGCGCGCACCGGCTCCTATACCGACATCGACGAGCGGGATTACATGGTCCAGCTCCACGACGGCTATGTGGAAAACGCCAGCGTCACCCTGGACGGCAAGGCTCTGTCCGTCCGCAGCTCCAAGGAAGCCCTGGACGGTGCGGACGACGGCTATTACATGGATTCCGCCAAGCGGGTCTGCTATGTGAAGGTGAAGGATACGGCTAAGGCCGCCTCCATCGTCATCAGCGGCCAGCCCATATCCCGGGACACCTATGAGGCCGAGGACGGCGCTCTCTTCGGCGGCGCCAAGGTTGAATCCACCGTTGCCGGCTTCACCGGCTCGGGCTACGTGACCGGCCTGGAGGCCGACGGCGACGGCGTGACCGTGGGCAGCCTGCTTGCTGGCCAGACCGGCCGGTACGATCTGACCATCCGGTATGCGAACACCGGCTCACGCGACCTGACCGCCCATGTGAGCGCTAACGCTGGCGAAACCCAGCAGGTATCCTTCCCGCCCACCGGCAGCGATTGGGGCGAGGTCGTGGTATCTTTGCATCTGAACGCGGGCAAGAACGACGTCACCGTCGAGGTGATGGGCCGGGATTCCGGCGGCATGCTCATCGATAGTCTGGAGCCCGGCGCCTTCCCCACCTGGCTGGACGATATGGAGAAAACCGTCTCCCAGGCCGAGGACGGCAAGCTCACCGGTAGCGCCCAGAGGGCCAGCAGCGCCGACGGTTTCACTGGTTCGGGCTATGTGCAGAACCTGACCGCCAAGGGCGACAGCGTGGTATTTGAGCATGTGAACGCTCCCATGGCGGGCGAATACACCGTCTATCTGCGCTATGCCGCCACCGACGGCCACGCGGAAAAGACCGTGCACGTCTACGTGGGCGACGACGCCTCCAAGGCCGTACAGGTCACCCTGCCCGGCTTCCACAACAACAGCTGGTGGAACGAGTTCGGCGTAACCCTGCCCTTAGCGGCCGGCGATAATACCGTTACCGTCACCGTAGGAGACGGCGACAGCGGCGACATCCTCTTAGACAGTATTTCCTTCAAGAACCAGCCCCGCACGGTCACCGAAATAGACATTCCCAACGGCGGCTTTGAAGACGGCGACCTCACCGGCTGGACCTACGATAACGGCGGCGCTGCCGGCGGCGGCGGCGTGGACGGCTACGACGCGGTCCGGGGCGGACATAAGTTCTATTTCTTCTACGGCGCCGGTCCCAACAACCAGCGCATCGGCCAGACGGTCACCGGGTTGGAGAACGGAACCTACCGGCTGGAGTTCTGGTCCAAGCACTACGAAACCCCCTTCACCTCCTTGCAGGTGGAGCTGACCGGCTACAACGGCGACGAGGCCACCAACCTCGCCATTCCCTACAACGGCAAGTGGACCAAGTACAGTGTGGAATGCGTGGTGCGGGACCGTCAGCTGACCTTCACCTTCCACGGCGATTCTCCCAAGGGTTCTTCCATGCAGTTGGACGAGGTCCATCTCTTCAAGGTGGAGGAACAGGCCATTTCCAAGGCCGATCTCCAGCGTTTGGCCGACACGGCCGACGCGCTCCAGCAGGACGACTACACGGCCGAAAGCTGGCAAATGCTCGCCATGCACAAGGCCAACGCGGCTCAGGTACTGGCTGAGAGCACGCCCGACGCCCAAAGCCTGTCCGAGGGCCTGTGGCGTCTGCATTACGCCATGACCCGGTTGGAACAGAAGGGCGGAGAAATTCCCGACGTGGTCCCCGGCGATATGGACGGAAACGGCGAGGTTACCATTCAGGATGTGATGGAAGCCTGTAAGGTCTTGGCCCGCCAATCGGCCGGCAAGGCTCCCACCGAGGAAGAAATGCTGCGGGGCGACCTGGACGGCGACGACAAATTTACCATTACCGACGTCATGGAAATCTGTAAGATTCTGGCCCGCAAGGCGTAATACGCTAGGCCTATAGATTTCCGCGGCAGATAATCCAAAAACTGTCCGCATCGGCGCCGCCGGTGCGGACGGTTTTCTTTTTTGCCGAATTAGCGGCGTATTTTCTGGGTAAAATTCCCCTAGCCCGTCGTACATTCGATATGGTAAACTTATAAAATAATCTGTCTCCAAGGAATCATACCGATTACAGCTGTTCCCCAGGGTCGGTCCTCACGAACGGCCAAGCAGCGGCTGACCGGCTTTGCGAATTCTTCTCTGATGCGGCGGCCAAAAGCCTATGACCTATTGGGCGGCCCATGGCCAGACGAATGCCGGCCGGCCGCTGGGATTTAACCTGTAAAATCGTACGCATCCTTTGAGGCGGGAAGCAGGACCCCCATCATAATAAACAGAGGTGTTTCTATGCGGTTTCGTAAAATCTTGACCCTTTTGCTCACAGCGCTTCTCATTTGCGGCCTGCTGCCGGTTCTGCCCGCCGCGGCCGCCAACGACATGCCGGCGGAGGTCATCGACCGGTTTATGGCGAAATCCTATACCGATCCCGACTCCGGGCTCACCCTTCCCTATCGCATGTTTATCCCCGATCACACCAATAAAACCCGGCAGTATTCCCTTCTGCTTTTTCTGCACGGCGCAGGCGAACGGGGTACCGACAACCGGCGGCAGATCGCCGCCAACACCGAAATTCTCACCCGTATCGTGCAGGATACCGAACGGGACCACGCCTGTATCATCATCGCCCCCCAGTGTCCCAACGACGCTCAGTGGGTGGACACGCCCTGGGGAAACGGCTCCTATGAGCTGGACCAGGTTCCTCAGAGCAAACAGCTGGCCGCCGCTATGAAGCTGGTGGACCTGGTGGTGGAGGGCTATGATATCGACCAGAGCCGTATGTACGTTTCCGGCATCTCCATGGGCGGCTACGGCGCCTGGGATACCGTCATGCGCTATCCGGATACATTCGCTGCGGCCATTCCGGTCTGCGGCGCGGGCGACCCCTCCAAGGCCGGCCTGCTGCAAAACGTGGCCATCCGCACCTTCCACAGCAGCGACGACGGTACGGTGCCCGTTTCGGGCAGCCGGGAAATGTCGGCCGCGGTCAAGGCCGCGGGCGGCAACATCGATTACAAGGAATACACCGGCTACGGCCATGGCTCCTGGCAGCCGGCCTTCGCCGAGCCCGATTTGGTCGATTGGCTTTTTGCCCAGCGCAAGCCCGCCGCCATCACCGGCGTAAGCCAGCCCGACACCCTGACGGTATCCAGCGGCACCTCCTTCGAGCAGTTGGGGCTGCCCGAAACCCTTGAGGTGGAGCTGGACAACGGCGAGACGGTTTCCGCCGCGGTGGAATGGGCCGACAACGACGGCGCGGGTCATCCCTATGACGGCGACGCCGCCGGCGAATACACCCTGGTCGGCCAGCTTTCGGCTGAAAATACCGTCAATCCGAATGGGCTGCTGGCCCGTATCACGGTAAAGGTAGAAGCGCGGCCCGCAGTCCTTCCCGGCGATATGGACAGTAGCGGCGACGTCACCATACAGGACGTAATGGAGGCCTGTAAAGTACTGGCCCGCCAGTCGGCCGGTAAGGCCCCTACCGCAGACGAGATGCTGCGGGGCAACCTGGACGGCGACGACAAATTCACCATCAGCGACATCATGGAAATCTGTAAGATTCTCGCCCGCAAGGCTTAGCAGCTGGGCAGGCCCGTCAGACTTGACGATAAGCTTTACAAACGATTGCCCCTACAGGGGACCCGAACGGTTTGCAGAACGCATTCTTTGTCCGGGCTTCCCCCGCGGGGGCTTTTTTACGCTTTCAGACTCTCACCCGCCCGCAAAGGGGTCCCGTATGACCGAATACAAAGAATCTAAGAAGAATGGAAACGGCCGCTGCCGTCAAATCCTTCTGCGGATTCCGACATGTACGCCTTTTGCGTATATTCTGCCCCATCATCCGTTCGGGACGTCTCTATTCCAGATCCCTTGTATGAAAATGCTCCTGCCCGTCTAAACGGATAGATCCGTCAAAAAATTTTGTATCCCCCTTGACATTTCAGCAAATGGAGCATATACTTATATTGATATATGAACAAATATTCATATGACGAAAGGTGATTTACATGAATGATTTCTGCAACCATGCGTCTGAAGAGACCGCCGATTTAGTAGAGGCTATTCGATCCGATATGCCCGCCCAAGAAACCCTCTATGACCTGGCTGAGCTTTTCAAGATGTTCGGAGATTCCACCCGTATCGGCATTATCTGCGCTTTGTCACGAAACGAGCTGTGCGTCTGCGACATTGCCCGGCTGTTAGGCATGGCCCAGTCGGCCATATCCCACCAGCTGCGCCTGCTGCGCACCGCCGGTTTGGTGCGGGCCCGCCGGGCGGGTAAATCCATCTTCTATTCCCTGGACGACGACCATGTACATTCCATCTTCCGCTGCGGCCTCGATCATGTGACCGAGCTGGGGTGACCTTAACGCGTGTTAGCGTCGACTCCAAAAGGACAATATCGCCTGACTTGGAGGACTCATACGCTTTTACAGAGCAAGCATACGCATGTTCCCTTGTTTTGCGGCCAGCCATGGCCGCCGCGCCGGCCTCTCCCAATCAGCTATTGACGGCCGCTCTATCGAGTGACTGCTGGCGGCTGCCCTCCAAGACGGCTGCCGTGTCCGATCTTTCTGTGTGTTTTTCTCCCGTAAAACGTCAGAGGAATGGGCCGCGAGCTTGTATGAAGGCCGGACAGCGCCATAGACAGCCCTCAACAAGCGGGCCTCTAAGCCGGCCCGTCAATCGGCCCGCACAGCCAATCGATAGCCGGCCGCTAAATCCGAAAAAGCTGCCAGCCCTCCTTGAGCCGTCTGTAAGGACCGCCCAAGAGGCGGCGGCCGGGCGAAAGAGCCCTACCTAAGGAAAAAACTGCGCTTCCCCGCTTACCGCCTACCTCATTTCGATTGAACGGGATCAAGCATTCTATAAAACGGAAGGAGCTACAGAATATGGAAACAACCCGTTACCTCTATAGACTGGAGGGACTCCACTGCGCAAGCTGCGCCGCGAAAATCGAAAGCGCCCTGCAAAAGACCCCAGCCGTCCAATCGGCCCGTATCGACTTGGCCACCGCGCGGCTGACGGTAGAGACTTCCGCAGGGGGCAAAGATATGGAACAGACCGTTCGCAAGGCCGTTCGGGCCGCCGAACCTCACGTTCAGGTCATAAACCTCACCCCATCCGTACAAGCGGACGGGGAAGGACATGGTCACGAGCATACCCATGACCATGTCCACCCGTCGGGGGGCGTGACCGCCGCCCTGGCCGTCTTTTGCGGCGCGGCGGCTCTCATCGCCCTCTCCTTTCTGCCCTTTGCGGACTGGATGACCGGCGGCCGTTGGGTCGTTTTCGGCCTGCGGGCCGCAGCCGCTCTGTTGGCCGGCTGGCGGACCATGCTGGCGGGCCTTCGGTCCCTTTTCCGGCTCAGGATGGACGAAAACACCCTGATGACCGTGGCGGCCGCAGCCGCCTTCGCTATCGGCGAGAGCTTCGAGGGAGCTATGGTACTGGCCCTGTTCTACTTGGGCGAAATTTTCGAGACGGCCGCCGCCGGCCGCTCCCGCAGGGAAATCGAGAAGCTGGCCGAGATTCGGCCGGATACCGCCCGTCTGCAAATTGGGGATGGGGCAAAGGTCGTACCCGCCGGCCAGGTGGAACCCGGATCGGTTATTCTCGTACAGCCTTTTGAGCGGATTCCTCTGGACGGGGAGATTATAGAGGGTCATTCCAATCTGGACGCTTCGGCCCTCACCGGCGAGAGTCTGCCGGTGGAGGCCGGTCCCGGCAAGGCGGTGCTCAGCGGCATGCAGAACGGAGAAGGCCTGCTGAAAATCCGCACCACGGCGGGGTACGAACAGTCGGCCGCCTCCCGCATCATCGCCTTAGTCGAGGACGCGGCCGGGCGCAAGGGTAAGGTGGAGCAGTTCATCACCCGCTTCGCCCGGGTCTACACCCCTGCCGTAACCCTTCTGGCTCTGCTGTTGGTAGCCGTTCCCAGTATTCTGACCGGCGACTTTATTACCTGGCTGACCCGTGGACTTACCTTTTTAGTGGCCTCCTGCCCCTGCGCACTGGTCATCTCTATCCCCCTCTCCCTCTTCTCAGGGGTAGGCGCGGCCTCCAAGCGTGGGGTGCTCATCAAGGGCGGCCGGTTCGAGGAAATCCTTTCCAAGGCCCGGGCGGTGGTTTTTGACAAGACCGGCACCCTGACCACCGGCAAGCTGTCGGTAACCGACATTCGTCCCGCCCAGGGGTTTACGGCCGAGGAGGTTCTGCGGCTGGCCGGACTGGCCGAAGCCCGTTCGGCCCATCCGGCGGCCAAGGCGGTCTGGGAAAAGGCCGGCCGGCCCGAACCGGGGCAGGGCGACTACGCCGAGGCGCCCGGACACGGCGTAGTGTACCGGCCCGAGCAGGACCGGGTCATTCTCTGCGGATCGGCCCGGCTGATGGAAAAACACCGGATTGATACCTGCGGCATGGAGGATTGTTCAATCTATCTGGCTGTCGATGGACGGCTGGCCGGCGGCTTCAGCGTGGCCGACACGGTCCGGCCGGAGGCCAAGGAGGCGCTGGATTCCCTGCGGGAGCTGGGGGTAGAGCAGCTTGTCATGCTCACGGGGGACAGTCCCGCCGCCGCCGCGCCGGTGGCCGCCGCCTGCGGGCTGGACGGCTATTACGCCGGCCTGCTGCCCGAACAGAAGGTGGAGCGGATGCTGGAGCTGAAGGAACAATACAGTCCCATCCTCTTTGTGGGAGACGGCATCAACGACGCCCCCGTCCTGGCCGCCGCCGACGCCGGCGCAGCCATGGGCCTTGGAACCGACGCGGCCATCGAGGCCGCCGACCTGGTCCTCTCCTCCAACAGCCTGACCGGCCTGGCCGACGGCGTCAAGGTCAGCCGGCGGGCCATGGGGGTAGCCCGATTCAACATCGTCTTTGCCCTGACGGTCAAGGCGGCGGTGCTGGTCCTGGCCGCCCTTGGATACGCCCCCATGGCCGCCGCCGTCTTTGCGGACGTGGGAGTCTCGGTACTGTCGGTTTTAAACGCCACACGGATTTTAAAGGGGTAGATGAGAGGCTTTATTTTCTAGTAAACGGAAGACTCCTCGACAGACGTTCTAGAGGGTGTCTTGGGGCTAAAGAAATGATGGAATTTAGATGTGACAAGAGGGATTGAAAGAAAAAAAACGCAAGAAAGGCTTTCGCATTTCGAGGCTTTTTGACGTATCAATCACCTTTTCTAGGCAAAATATACATCGTTTCGGCGCTCCAAGACACCCTCTAGGATCTTTTTTGACCGATTGCGAGGTTTCGCGCCAGATTTGCCTTTCTTACTTTTCTCCAATATGTAATCGGGAGGCGTCTGCGTCCCGGCGCTCAAGCGCCTCAAGCCCCCCTTCTTTTGTCACAGGGCAAAAGAAGGGGGGCTCGCTACTAGATCAACCTTTGGAGTAATCCGAAATAGACGTCTGGCGAGAAGCCTCTCCCATCCAATCAAAAGAAAATCCAAAGCGAAATCCCGCACGCTTCTTAATAATAAAGAAAAATATTTTCTATACCCCTTACACGATACAAAGAAATAAAAAGATAAAACCTACAGTTCAAAAGGGGGAATTTTGGTCACATCCACAATAAATCTGCTTTTATTGGTTGCTATTTCCATCCGTTTCCGCTATTATATATATGTAAACCTTTACGCTCCACATAAATTTTTATGGGGAATCCCGCACAATCCGCCGGCGGCCTTTCCCGCCGGGCCGGGAAGCTTAACCGCCCCAAATAAAAATGTACGAAAAAGGCTGCGGGCCTTATGCCCGTCTCCCCGGCCCGCTGGAACACAGTACCGGCGGTCCGGCTGAAATACAGCCGCCCAGCGGCAGCAGGATGGTAAAAAAATATGGATGAAATCATGAAGCAGGCTTTAAAGCTGGTAGACGGTATCATTACCAATATGGAAAAGGCCATTGTGGGCAAACGGCGCTCCATCGAGCTTACGGTGCTTTCCCTGCTCAGCCGGGGACACGTGCTGTTGGAGGACGTGCCCGGCGTGGGCAAGACCAGCCTGGTCTCGGCCTTGGCCCGCTCGGTGGACTGTTCCTTCAGCCGCATCCAATTCACACCCGACATCATGCCCTCCGACGTCACCGGCTTCACCATGTATAACCGCAAAACCGGCGAGTTTGAATACCGGCCGGGCGCGGTCATGAGCCAGTTTTTGCTGGCCGACGAGATCAACCGCACCTCGGCCAAAACCCAGGCCAGCCTCCTGGAGGTCATGCAGGAAAATCAAGTGACGGTGGATGGGCAGACCTACGCCGTTCCCCAGCCCTTCATGGTCATCGCCACCCAGAATCCCATCGAATACTTAGGAACCTATCCCCTTCCCGAGGCTCAGATGGACCGTTTCTTCATGCGCATCTCCCTGGGATATCCCTCCAAGGAGCAGGAGCAAAAAATGCTGGCCATGCACGCCGAGGGCGCGCCGCTGGATCAGCTCTCCCCTGTGGCCACCGGCCGGCAGATCATCGAGCTGCAAAAGCTGGTGACTCGGGTGCACACCGATGAAAAGCTCTTCGCCTACATCGTCGATCTGGCCGAAGCCACCCGCCGCCATCCCCAAATCGAGCTGGGAGCCAGCCCCAGAGCCTCCATCGCCCTGCATCGCGCCGCCCAGGCCCTGGCCTTCTGCGAGGGCAGGAGCTTTGTGCTGCCCGGCGACGTGCAGGCGGTATTTGAGCCGGTGGTCGCCCACCGCATTCTGCTCAAGCGGGAGGCCAAGATCAAGGGAGTCCTTCCCCAAGAGGTGTTGGGGGAGATCGCCGCCAGCCTGCCCGCTCCCGGTATGGACCAGGCCGCCCAGCGGCGAACCGCCGCTGAGTCGGCGCAGGGGCTGCGTTAAATGGCCGCGGCAGGTGAAAGCCGCGCCCGGACCGGGTCCGCCGGAACCGGAAAGCCGCCCGCGGGCGGCTCCCTCTGGCGGCGCCGGGCGGCTTATTTGGTGTTTTTAGGGCTTTTGGGCCTTTTATACTTCTGGTTCGGCAGCGTAGAAATACGCATTATGTTTTTCTCTCTGCTGGTCCTGCCGGTTCTGTCCTACGTTTTGGCCTGGTTTGGCCGGCGGCGGCTGCGGGTGACCCAGCGGACCGCCGGCCCGGCGGCCCAGAGAGGGCAGTCGGTGGGGCTTTCGGTTATCCTGGAGAACGGCGGACGGCTGCCGGTCCCCTACGTTTGCCTGCGTTTCGCGGGGGAACACCCCGGCCTGCGCTACAGCAAAGCGCCGGGACTGTACAGCCTGCCTCCCCGCTCCCGGCGGCAGGAGGATTTTACCCTGACCGCCCACTACAGGGGCAGCTATCCGGTGGGGGCGGCGGCCGTCTTTGTGGAGGATTATCTGCGGATTTTCCGTCTGCGCTGTCCTGAGCCCCAGCGGCCGGAGCTGCTGGTCTACCCGGCCGTCCAGCCCCTGCGCCTGCTCCCCCAATTCCAGACCGTAACCGGCCAGACCGCGCCTAAGCCGGGCGCGGTGGAGGACTATTCCTCCGTAGCCGAGATCGTGCCCTACGATCCTTCCTTAGAGTTTCGGAAAATCCATTGGAAGCTGACCGCCCGGCTGGACGAGCTGATGGTCCGCCGGTTCGATACCGAAGACACGGCCCGCGCCGCCCTGCTGCTGGATCTCTCGGGCCTGGGGGAAGGAGAGACGGCCGCCTCCCGGGCCGACGCCCTGGCCGAGGCGGCGGCCTCCCTGCTGGGCGAATGGATGAAGAACGATCAGCCGGCCGCCTTTGTCTACGGCCAGGATCGGCCCAACCTTTTACAGCGCAGCGGCCAGGAGGGGCTGGATACCTTCTGCCAGCTCATCGCCGGTCTTCCCTGCGGCGGCTCCCTGACCGCCGCAGAGCTGCTCTCCTTTTATCTAGAGCAGCAGCATACCGGAACGGCGGTCGCCCTTCTGACCTGCCGGGCCGACGACGCGCTGCTCTCGACCGTGTCCCGGGCCCTGTCCAGCGGGGTGCAGGTCTCCATTTTCTTTCTGGAAACCTCCCATGCGTCCCCAGACTGGGAGACCGCTCTGGACGCACTGGAGCAAAAGGGACTGCCGGTATGCCGGTTCAGCGCCAAGCGGCGGCTGCCCTTGGCGCTCCTGTCCCAGCAGGCGTAAGGGGGGGAGCGCGGTATGAAAACAAATGAAAAGCTTATGCGCCTCTTGTGGTTTACCGGCCTGGGCGGTCTCTATATAGCCTCCCTCCTTTTCATGGTCCGTTCAGCCACCCTGATGGAGGGCTCCTCCCTCCTAATCATCCTCTTGAGTCTTGGCGCGGCCCTGCTGGCCGGTCTGGTTTTTTACAGCGTCCGCACCTTTCTCTGCTCCCTTGGCGCGGGGGCGGTCCTCCTGTTCATCCGCTATCTGACCCTGTTGAAGGGACGGGATTGGTCGGCTCCGCTGCGCAGTCTGGGCAGCCGTCTTGCCGACATATGGAGTCAAATCCTGGGCGCGCCCTTCCGTCCGGAGGACAGTCTCCTGCTCCTCTGCCTGCTGGCCGCTCTCTTCTCCCTGCTGGCCGTCTGCTTTTTTTATAAAAAGGCGCGCTTCTGGCCGGCAGCCCTTCCGCCCCTGATCTGTTATCTTCTGGGCAGCATGGGCCGGTACGAGGTCAACGTCCCGGCCAGCCTGACGGCCTTTTTCTGCCTGATCGTCCTCTTCCTGGCCAGCCGCCGTCCGGCGGCCCTCGCCAGCTCCCCGACGGTAGAGCTGCAAACTGGCAAGAAAAAGAACGGCCTTTGGTCTGGCGGCGGCCTGCCGGTCACCGCCCTGCTGGCCGCGGCGGTTTCCATGAGCCTGGCCGCCCTGCTGCCCTTTTCCTCCAGTCCCACCCCAGGCATACGCACCTATGTCCCCCAGTACGCCGACCTTGGGGAATTTCTCGATAACTTTCATATAGAGGGACAGTGGTTTTCTCTCACCGGCTTTTCGGACGGCAACACCCCCCTGGGCGGCGATTTGTATCTGGACGACAGCCGGGTCATGGACGTGCGGGCCGACGGCCGGGTCTATCTCGCCGGCGCGGCCTACCGCACCTACAACGGCCGCGCCTGGCTGGACGGGGAGGCGGTCACCCAGCTCTGCGACCCCACAGATCTGGAGGAGGGCCGTCCGGAGGCCCTTTTTCAGGAAGGCGTGTATAAAAAGAACCGGGTAACGGTCACCATGCGGCAGACCGGCGACAATCTCTTTTATCCCGAAAGGGCCTGGAGCGTGCGTCTGCCGGGGGGAAGCACCCTCTTTACCAATCGGCAGGGCGGCTATTACGTCCAGCCGGCCATGACCCCGGGAGATTCCTATACGGCCGTCGCCCGCGTTCTGGACCCTTCCGCTCCCGCAGCGGCCTCGGCCTTGAACGACGCTGGCTTCGGCTACTACGCCCGGTGGGAGAACGTGGATATGGCGGCCTACGCCGAGGAGATTCGCCGGTCCTATACCGCGCTGACCGAAACCCTGCCATATCGGGTCGTTTCCCTGGCCCGGGATATCACCGACGGGCAGCTGAGGGAGTACGATAAGGCCAAAGCCATCGAGCAGTACCTCTGCGCCCATTACACCTATTCCCTCCAGCCGGGCGCACTGCCGGCGGGCCAGGATTTCGTGGACTATTTCCTTTTCGAAAGCCGTCAGGGCTACTGCACCCACTACGCCACGGCCATGACCATGCTCTGCCGGGCCGTCGGACTGCCCGCCCGTTTTGTTAAGGGGTTTGTGACCCCCGCCCAGCCGGGGCCGTCGGGGGCCTATCAAGTCACTGGGCGTACCTCTCATGCTTGGTCGGAGGTTTATTTAGAGGGACTGGGCTGGATCCGGTTCGAGCCCACCGCCCCCTTTAACACGGATTGGGGCAGCCAGCTCCAGACGCTGGCGCCTGAAGTGGCCGAGGATCGGGATTATCTGGGCGAGATCGGCTTCTACGAGGGCGAGGACGGACAGGCTATGTCCAGCCGACCGGATCATACGGTTTCAGCGCCCTCCAGCTCCTCCCAGCCCTCCTCCGAACCCTCTTCTCTGCCCGCCTCCAGCGACGGCCTCTCTTCGGACTATGCCGGCAGCCTGCCGGACGGGCTGACCCCCTCGGATATCCCCGCCGAGCTGCCCTCCAATCAGCCGCCGGACGGGCTTCTGCCGGGGGACCAAGCAGGTCGAGCGGGCGATTCCTCTCCGCTGTGGCTGGGCTTTCTTCTGACCGGCCTGACGGCGGCGGTCTTGTTAGGCGCGGTTCTGGTACAGGCCGGCCGCGCCAGGCGGCGTATCCGATTGCGGCAGGAGGCGTCTGGCAAGCGGCGTATACAGTTGACCTTCCGGGAACTGCTCCGACTGCTGGAATACCTGGGCGCCGAGGCCCGTATGGGCGAAACCGCGTCGGATATGGCCCAGCGTCTGGAGGCCCAAGAGGCCCTGTCCGGGCTAGGGCTACCCGAGGCGGCCCAGCTCTACGAGACCGTCCTGTTCGGTGGCGAGGAGCCGGCCGAGGCCGACTGCCGCCTGATGGACGCCATTTACGAGGCGTTGTTCGGCTGTGTGCGGCAAAAGCTATCTGCGCCAGCCTTTATTTGGCAGCGTTATATTAGAAATAGGGTGTAGAATGTAAGGAGCCGTCTTCCACAAGGAAGGCGGCTTTCACTTTAGCGGGCAGATTGGCCTTTGACAGTTTTCAATAATGGCTCCAAATTGTTCCAGTCTAGATTTTTTGTACTTCTCCGCCTCAGATAGATACCTAAAAATACTATGACGTCCTTCTGCCCACCCTTTTATATTTTATAGCGTACCTATCACAGCGGCCTCATGCTGCAAAAATACGTTGCTTTGCAACTGCTTTTTCTTTATTTTCGAAGTTCGTTCATCAGCCTCGCTACAGCTAGGCGCCCTGCCGTAGCTTCTCGTCAGAAGCCTTTTTTTATAAACCATATCGGTTCTATATAACCAAATGCTTTTTAAATACAAATCATAAAGCTTGGAGGTTTTGATTCGCCTGTTCCCCTTCTTTGTAAGGGAATCCCCAACGCAAAAAAATCCCCTGCGCGGCAAGCCTTACAGACTGCTACGCAGGGGATTTTACTGGAAATGTCGATTAGACCAGCTCGATGATGGCCATTTCGGCCGCGTCGCCGCGGCGGGGACCGGTCTTTACGATCCGGGTATAGCCGCCGTTTTTCGTGCTGTAGGAGGGGGCGATCTCGTCAAACAGCTTTTTGACGACGGCCTCCTTGGTGATAAACGCCATAGCCTGCCGCTTGTTGTGCAGGTTATTTTCCTTAGCCAGGGTGATATATTTCTCGGTCATGGAACGCACTTCCTTGGCACGGGTCACGGTCGTCTCAATACGGCCCTTTTCCAGCAGGAAGGTGACCATGGCGCGCAGCATGGCGGTCCGATGATCGCTGGTTCTGCCGAGCTTACGGGTACCGGGCATTTCATTCACTCCTTTACCTAGAAGTAACTTTATTCCTCTTCGTTGCGGAGGCCAAAGCCCAGGGAATTGAGCTTTGCGACAACCTCCTCCAGAGACTTACGGCCCAGATTGCGGACCTTCATCATGTCTTCCTCGGACTTGTTGATCAAGTCCTCCACCGTGTTGATGCCGGCGCGCTTCAAGCAGTTGAAGCTGCGCACCGACAGGTCAAGCTCTTCAATGGTCATCTCAAGGACCTTTTCCTTGCCCTTGTCGTCCTTCTCGACCATGATCTCGCCGTCGTAAACGTCGCCGGACAGGTCGACAAAGAGATTGAGATGTTCAGTGAGGACCTTGGCAGCCAGCGAAACCGCTTCCTTGGCGGAAATGGTTCCGTTGGTCCAGACTTCCAAAGCCAGCTTATCGTAGTCCGTTACCTGGCCTACGCGGGTGTTTTCCACCGTGTAGTTGGCCTTGACCACGGGGGTATAGATTGAGTCCACGGGAATCACGCCGATAGCCGGCTGATTCTGCTGCTTGTTCCGCTCGGCGGGCACATATCCCCGTCCCTTATCCAGAGTGATCTCCATGAACAGCTTGCCGCCCTCTCCCACCGTGGCGATATGCAGGTCGGGATTGAGAATCTCGACCTCCGAATCGGCCTTGATCGAAGCGCCGGTGACCTCGCAGGGACCCTGGGCCTCGACATAAACCGTCTTGGGACCGTCGCCGTGGAGCTTGGCGGTCAGGCTTTTGATGTTCAAAACGATCTCGGTCACGTCTTCCGTGACCCCGGGAACGGTGGAAAACTCATGCACCACCCCGTCGATCTTGACGGATGTGGCGGCCACGCCGGGCAGAGAGGACAGAAGCACCCGCCGCAGGCTATTGCCTAAGGTGATGCCGTAGCCTCGCTCCAGCGGCTCAAGGATGAATTTACCGTAGGTTCCATCGGGCAGCAGATCCTGGGTTTCGATTCTGGGCTTTTCAATCTCAATCAATTAAAACCCTCCTTATTAAGGGGTACGGCCTGACGGGACTTAAACCCGGTCAGGCTGCACCGTGTCCGTCTGCGATTCTTCGTTTGCTTGGCGCAAAGGGCCGGCCCTTACTTGGAGTAGAACTCGACGATGAGCTGCTCTTCCACGGGGGCGTCGATATCTTCGCGCTCGGGCAGGTTGATCACTTTGGCGACGAGGGTCTCATGATTGACGTCCATCCACCTGGGGGAAGGACGGCTGGCGTTGGCTTCCATAACCGCCTTGATCTTCTCGCTGTCCTTACTCTTCTGGCAGACGGCGACCACGTCGCCGGCCTTGAGCAGGTACGAGGGAATATCGGTGCGGTGGCCGTTGACCTCAAAGTGGCCGTGGCAGACCAGCTGACGGGCTTCGGCGCGGGAAGATGCCAGACCGGCGCGGTAAACCACGTTGTCCAGCCGGCTCTCCAGAATGCGGAGCAGGTTGGTACCGGTCACGCCCTGCTTGCGCTCGGCCATCTCAAAATAGTGATGGAACTGGCCCTCCAGAATGCCGTAGTAACGGCGGGCGCGCTGCTTGGCGCGCAGCTGCAGACCGTACTCGGACGTTTTCTTGCGGCCCTGGCCGTGCTGGCCGGGGACATAGGAACGACGGGCCACGGAACATTTATCGGAATAGCAGCGCTCGCCCTTGAGGAAAAGCTTCTCGCCCTCCCGGCGGCAGAGTCTGCATACGGCTCCGGTATATCTTGCCATCTGGTTACACCTCCAAAATTCGATTAAACGCGTCTTCTCTTGGGCGGACGGCAGCCGTTATGGGGGATGGGGGTCACATCCTTGATCATGTTGACCTCCAGGCCGGCCGACTGCAGGGCGCGGATCGCGGCTTCGCGGCCGGCTCCGGGACCCTTTACATACACTTCAACGGTCTTCAGACCATGCTCCATGGCGGCCTTCGCGGCGGTTTCCGCAGCGCTCTGGGCGGCGAAGGGGGTAGACTTTCTGGAACCCCGGAAGCCCAGCTCACCGGCGGAGGCCCAGGAAAGCGCGTTGCCCTGGGTGTCGGTGATGGTCACGATGGTATTGTTGAAGGTCGACTGGATATGGGCGGCGCCCCGCTCAATGTTCTTTTTTTCGCGGCGGCGGCGGGTGGTTGATGCTTTCTTACCCTTGGTAGCAGCCATATTCTTCTTCCTCCTACCTTACTTCTTCTTGTTGGCGATGGTCTTCTTGGGACCTTTACGGGTGCGGGCGTTGGTCTTGGACCGCTGGCCCCGCACGGGCAGGCCCTTGCGATGACGGGTGCCCCGATAGCTGCCGATTTCGATCAGCCGCTTGATGTCGAAGGCCACGCTGCGGCGCAGGTCACCTTCCACCTGCACATTGTGATCGATGTACTCGCGGAGCTTGGACACGTCGTCCTCGGTTAAATCCTTTACCCGGGTGTCGGGATTCACGCCGGTGGCGTTCAGGATATCGTTGGCGGTTTTGCGGCCAATGCCGAAAATATAGGTCAGGCCAATTTCAACCCGCTTTTCGCGGGGCAGGTCTACACCAGCTATACGCGCCATTTGTCAATGCACCTCCACATTTCTTCTCGAAAGCGACAGGTTAACCCTGGCGCTGCTTGTGCTTGGGGTTCTCACAGATGACCATGATTTTCCCCTTGCGCTTTATGATCTTGCACTTCTCGCAGATTTTCTTAACAGAAGGTCTGACTTTCATTTAGGGTTACCTCCTTATTTGGAACGCCATGTGATGCGTCCCCTGGTCAGGTCGTAGGGCGACATTTCCACCGTGACCTTGTCTCCGGGCAGGATGCGGATGAAATTCATACGCAGCTTGCCGGAAATATGGGCCAGGAGAATATGGTCCCCCTGGATCTTCACCTTGAACACCGCGTTGGGCAGTGCTTCTACGACGACTCCTTCAACCTCGATCATATCCTGTTTGGACATGTACACGCCTCCCTTTTAAGCCTTTGGGTCCTGCTCTGCGTATGCCCGCAGAGCTTTTCTCAACGCCCGGTTTGTAGACAGCTGCTGCTCGGTCAAAAGCCAATTGGTGGCCGCCAGATGCTTGGGATTCTTCCGCTTGGGCCGCTGGATGGGCCTCTCCTTCCCGTCGCAGAGAAGCAGGACCTCCTCCTCCCGGCCGACGACGGCCAAAAATGTGTCTTTATCTCGTCCGGCGGTGGAACGCATCACGCGTCCGATCACACAGTCCATAACGGGCCTCCCCTAGACAAGGGTGAGGATCTGCGGCCCGTCGGCCGTGATCGCCACGCTGTGCTCGAAATGAGCGGAGAGCTTACCGTCTAAGGTAACCACCGTCCAGTTGTCCGGCAGGGTTTTCACCTTTTCAGTGCCGGCGTTAATCATAGGCTCAATGGCCAGGGTCATGCCCGGCAGGAGACGTATTCCCCTCCCGGGGACGCCGAAATTGGGAACCTCCGGCGCTTCATGCAGGCTCGCGCCTACTCCGTGGCCGACAAATTGGCGAACCACCGAGTAACCACGCGCCTCGACATACCGCTGCACGGCAGCCGAGATATCGCCGATGCGATTGCCCGCCTTGGCCGCCCGAACGCCTTCATACAGGCTCTCTTTCGTAACCTCCATCAGGGCTTTCGCTTCGGGGCTTACCTCCCCGGCGGCGAAGGTGGCGGCGTTGTCGCCATGGTAGCCTTCAAACTTGGCTCCCAGGTCAATGCTTACGATATCGCCCTCTCGGATGACCCGTTTTTTGCTGGGTATGCCGTGGATGACCTCGCTGTTTATGGATATGCAGGCCGTCGCCGGGAAGCCGTTGTAGTTCTTGAAGTTGGGTACGGCTCCCTGACTGCGAATATACTGCTCGGCCAAGCGGTCGATTTCGGCGGTGGTCACCCCCGGCTCGACCGCTTCGCCCGCAAGCCGCAGGGCGGCCGCAGAGATCCGGCCGGCTTCCTTCATAATCGAAAGCTCCCGGCTGGTTTTCAGCACGATCATGCTAGTCCTCCAGAGCGGCCAGGGTCAGACGGGTGGTATCGGCCACTTCCTCCTGCCCCTGCACGGTACGGAGCTTGCCGCTCTTCGCATAGTAGTCCTTCAGCGGCTCGGTCTGCTCATGATAGACCCGCAGACGGTCTTCCACCGTCTCGGGCGCGTCATCCTTCCGGCGGATCAACTCGCCGCCGCAGGCGTCGCAGACACCCTCATTAGAAGGCTGCTTATAAAGCATGTGATAGCTGGCGCCGCACTTTCCGCAGACCCGGCGGCCCGACATGCGCTCGACAATCTTCTCGTCGGCCACCTCGATGGAAACCACCCGGTCGATCTCGACGCCCATGGCGTCCAGCGCCTCGGCCTGGGGAATGGTGCGGGGGAAGCCGTCCAGAATGAAGCCGTTTTTGCAGTCCTCCTTCTGGAGACGTTCCTGGATGATGCCGATGACCACGTCGTCCGGAACCAGTTTACCTTCGTCCATGTAGGACTTGGCCTTAAGCCCCATCTCGGTACCGTTTTTCAGCGCCTCGCGGATGATGTTGCCGGTCGAGACGGCGGGGATGGACAGCTTATTGCAGATAACCTCTGCCTGGGTACCCTTGCCGGCGCCGGGGGCGCCTAAAAGAATCAGTTTCATAATAGATGCCTTCCTTTCAGACGCCTAATCCAGGAAGCCCTTATAATGACGCATCATCATTTGGGATTCCAGATTCTGCACCGTATCCAGGGCCACACCCACCAGAATCAGTACCGAGGTACCGCCGATCTGGATCTGCAGGCCGCCAAAGCTGGACAGCGCAATCGGCAGAATGGCGATGACGCTCAGGAAGAGGGCGCCCAGCAGGGTGATGCGGGACATAATCTTCTGGATAAAATCGGACGTGGGCTTGCCCGGACGGATGCCGGGAATGGCGCCGCTGTTCTTACGGAGATTATTGGCCATTTCCACAGGGTTATACTGGATGCTCACATAGAAGTAAGCAAAGGCGATAATCATCAGGAAGTACAGCACGGCGTAAAACGCGCCCCTGTAGCTGAAGGTCTCCAGGATCTTGCGGAAGGTGCTGGGTTCGCCGGTCACATCGCCCATGAAGCCCAGAACCATGGTGGGGATCATCAGGATAGAGGAGGCGAAGATGATGGGCAGAACGCCGGACATATTCACCTTGATGGGAATATGGGTGCTCTGGCCGCCGTACATCTTCCGGCCCACCACCCGCTTGGCGTACTGGATGGGAATCCGGCGCTCGGCGTTGGTCATCCAAACGATGAAGGCCACGATCAGCAGGAAACCGATCACCACCGCGACAGTGGCGACAGGGTTGATAAAGAGGTTGCTCCACAGATAGGCGAAAGCCTGGGGGGCCCGGGAAATGATACCCGCAAAGAGCAGGATGGAAATCCCGTTGCCCACGCCCTTTTCGTCAATCCGTTCGCCCAGCCACATCATCAGGGCCGAACCCGCAGTGAAGCAGACGACGATGACGACGGCGGCGAAGACAAGCAGAGCGCCCTTGGCGTTGACCATACCGCCCCGCTGGAGATAGAAGTAGTAAGCGGTACCCTGGATGAGGCCCAGGATGACGGTGGCGTAGCGGGTGATCTGGGCCAGCTTCTTCTGGCCCTCCTGCCCTTCCTTAGCCAGCCGCTCCAACGGCGGGATCGCCACAGTCAGCAGCTGGATGATGATGGAGGCGTTGATATAGGGCGTTACCGACATGGCGAAGATAGCGCCGTACTGCAAACCGCCGCCGGTCAGGACGGAGAGATAATTGAAAAACTCGTTGGCGCCCGCGCCGGTCATGCTGTTTTTGAGGGCGGCCACGTCGATGAAGGGAACCGGGATGACCGATCCCACCCGGAAAATGAGGATAATGAATAAGGTGAAAAGAATCTTCTTACGCAGCTCAGCCATTGCCCAGGCGTTACGCAGAGTCTTTATCATCCTACATCACCTCGGCCTTTCCGCCGGCAGCTTCGATCTTTTGCTTGGCGCTCTCGGAGAAAGCGGCGGCCTTGACCGTCAGCTTCTTGGAGCATTCGCCGTTACCCAAAATCTTCACGCCGTCCAGGGTCTTCTTGACAAGACCCTTGGCTTTCAAGGCCTCGGTATCAACCACGGCGCCGTTGTCAAAGACCTCCAGAGCGGAGACGTTGACGGTGGCGTACTTGGTGGCGAAAATATTGTTAAAGCCGCGCTTGGGAACCCGGCGCTGCAGGGGCATCTGGCCGCCTTCAAAACCGGGACGCTGGCCGCGGCCCGCGCGGGCCTTCTGGCCCTTGTGGCCCTTGCCGGCGGTCTTGC